>NZ_CALPCB010000003.1:0-258751 GCF_943192895.1 Veillonella intestinalis
TAACAGTTTGTAGGGGAGTTCTGATACTCCCCTATAAAAATGGCTATTTATCAACTGTTTGTTGTGACATAGCCAAATATAAAAAATAATACCAGAAAAACATACTTCCTAATGTTCACTGCTCCGCTTGCACCATTAATACCGCTACATTTTTATCAACAACTTCCTCCTCTCAAAGAAATATTGACAATGTACAAAAATCCCGCTAACACGCACAAAAGAGAGGGTTTTCATGCTGCCATGAATAGCCCTCTCTTTTATCTAACTTGATTATATGTTGTATTATTATTAATGTCAATTACTAGTGTACAGTTGATAACTAATCGGCATATTGCCCCTTAAAGTCGACTCATTTTTGTGATATCTTCATTGCGACCAATGAGAATTAATAAATCATCCTTTTTTAACGGTTCCTTTGGTTCTGGTGGTGCTAAGACTTCTTTATCCCTTTTTATAGCTACCACGTTTATTCCATATCGGCTTCGTAGTGAAAGCTCAACCAAAGATTGGCCTACCATAAATTCAGGTGTATTCATTTCGACAAGACCAATATCTTGCGATAGTTGAAAATAATCAACAATATATTCACGAGTCAACATCTGTGCCAAACGATCTGCCATATTCATTTCAGGAAAAATGACTAAGTCTACGCCTACTCGTTCCAATAACTTGCTTTCCATATCACTCGAAGCTTTGGCTACTACATAGGGTGCTTTCAATTCTTTTAAAACCATAGCGCTCAATAATTTGGCCTTTAAATCATCGCCAATAGCAATTACTACTACATCAAACTCTTGTAAATGCAAACTACGAATAGTCTCTTCATCACTAAAATCAGCTACCATGCTATGTGTAAGAAAAGGTGCCACTTTCTGAACTACTTTTTCATCAATATCAATACCACATACTTCATGACCTAAGGCTGCTACCTGCTTTGCTAAGGTGCCACCAAAACGCCCTAACCCAATTATACCTATTGTTTTACGCTTCATATAAAACTCCTAAAATTACTATAACAATACATTGTCTTCTGGATAATACGCTGTTGTTGTACGTCGCCGTTTCAAGAAAAAGGCTCCAATTAATGTAAGCACCCCTATACGACCTGTATACATAACCACAATAAGGGTTAATTTGCTCACGGTCGATAATTCAGGTGTAATACCAATCGTAAGACCGACAGTAGCAAATGCTGAGGTTACTTCAAATAGCAAATCAAGAAATGGAAATTCTTCAATACCCGCCAGTATAAATGTTGCTAGCACTACAAGAATGGACGAAAAAAATACAATGCCACAGGCCTTATAAATAACAGCTTGACTTAAACTACGTTCAAATAACTCAACACGTCGTTTATTGCTAAATAAAGACCATGAGGTAGCCCATAAAACGGCCATTGTACTAATTTTAATACCACCGCCCGTAGAGTTTGGGCCAGCGCCAATAAACATAAAAACAACGGTAATAAAAACCGTAATAGGATGTAAATCCCCATAATTTAATGTCGGAATACCGGCTGTTCTAGGTGTTACAGCTTGAAACAATGCACCTTGTAACTTCGTAAGTGCAGGTAAGGGCTGCAACGTATTATTCCACTCAAGTCCTAAAATGGCAAGCGTACCAACAATCACTAAGATAGCTTCGCCAACAAGCATAACTTTAGTATGTAAAGCAAAACTACGAAAACCTCGTTTATAATTCTTAAAAATATCAAAGGTCGCCATATAGCCAAAGCCACCAATAAGAATTAAACTACAAGTCGTTATGGTGAATCCCCAATTTCCTACTAAATCATAGGGCAGATTGTTATCAAAGAATACAAAACCAGCATTACAAAATGTGGAAATAGCTTGATAGAAACCATAGTAAATAGCACTACTACCTAAGTAAGGCCATAAATCGATGGTATAAGCAATGCCACCTATGAATTCAACACCAAAAGTCAACAACGCAATCTTTTTAAGCACTGTATGTACAGAAATATTGTCTTCCCCAATATCTTCTTGTAATAATAATTTATTTTCTAACCCTACTTTTCTGCGAAGAATTAAAAATATAAAAGTAGTAAACGTCATAGTGCCTAAACCACCAATTTGTATCAAGAAAATCATGATCGTTTGTCCCAATACATTCCAGTGGTGAAATGTATCAACCGTGGTTAAGCCTGTTACAGATACACAAGATACAGCTACAAATAAGGCATCTACCCAATGAGTACTAGTACCATCAATCGTAACCATTGGCAAGGTCAGCAAAGCCCCTCCCAATAACATTAAAATCGCAAAACTAAGTGCTAACATGCGCTGTGGATTATTCATAAGTGATTCGCGCCATATTCGTCGCCACGACTTTGGCTGATTGTGTAAATTAGGTTTTAAAAGCATAGTGAAACCTCTATTTATTATGATAGTAATATATTTGTATTATACCTCTTTTTAAAATTTTGCCAATAAAAAACTATTGATACTAAAAAAGGATATGCGACGTAATTATCGCATACCCTTTCTAAACATATCTATCATTTCAGCACTCTTAACCACTCGTCAAAAGTTGCTATGATTATTCAGTTACTGCAAAAGGGTTTCCTAAACGACTTAAGCAATGATCAAACTTTTCCTTTGGCATAGCATTATCTTTATACCATTGTAATAAAAACTCAATTTTTGCTTGTGCTTCTTCTGCCGTTAAACCTTTTGCTAGTGTTTCACCACCTTTAGGGCGATTGCCACTTTTACCTCCAGCAACTAATACAAAGCCATCAGGCATACCATAGACACCAATATCTTTAATCATTGATTCTGCACAACAACGGGGACAACCACTAATACCAATTCGTACTTTATTTGGCATTGTTTCACCAAAATAGGTTTCATCAATATATTTAGCTACGGGAATAGTCTGCATAAAAGCATGAGAGCAACCATCCGTACCTCGACACGCAACCACTGAGTTGACAGCCGCATGTTTTACTGGTTGCACACCTTCTGGTAATCGTTCTAGAATCGCCGCTTTAGCTTCTTTGGTAATGTCATAAATCTGAATCCCAGTTACTACCACTCGAAAATTGCCGTTAAATTCATCGGCTAAGTCCATAATAGCATGTAATTGTTCACGGGAAAATTCACTAAATAAAGAATGTAGAATAATAGATGTTTTCATGAAAGCTCCTTAGTTAACTGATTAATGAGATTACTTATATCTGTAAATAAATCTTAACTATATGTATTTGTATCACATTACTATTCTACAAAACTGTGACAAATATCACCAAATAACTAAAAGTTATGACTAAAAAGGCTATAGCATCGTAGAAATTGTTTCATCATCAAGACTTTCTAACTTATGTTGTAAATATTTACGCCATACATATTCTGCACTAGCCGTTGCATACAGAAGAAAATAAAAATAAGCGGCACTCGATAGAGCCATGAAGATTAATGAAAATCTTGAAATAACTTCATTATCACTAATTTGTCCCGCTTGTAATTCAGTCATAAAAAGGGCTACACAAGCTATATATAGTAAAGCTAACACAATAGCTAATATAAGGGCAATAGCATATAAAATAAATAAAAAAGCACTGCGGGAAATATGCGTATCAGGAAAACGCTTTTTAAGCCCTTTCACATAAAAAGGCCTACATAATAGGGCAAATGCTGTAATAACTACAAATAAAATAATGCCTGCCGCTATGTGAAACTTGTCGCCAGGCAATATATGATATAACCACTTATAAGAAAAAAAGACCACAGCTAAACTTACTAAATCAAAACCAATGCTAGCAAAACACGCGCGCCAGCCAAACATTACATAATCTCTCATCTTGCAAACTTCCTTACTTCTTTTTGTAAATCTCTCGACGATGTGCGACTTCAAATAAAAAAATTTTCAAAACTTCATCGTTAATTTCAGCAAACAAACGATAATCAAATTCCACCCTATACATTTTATATTATATACCTAGCATTTTCCAAACTTCTTCATGTGAATATGTCTTTTCATGATTTGACAATTTTTTAGCTTTCAAAATTCTCTTTTCATCAAGTTTTAAATCTTCTTCAATTTTATCTAACACAATATCTCTAATAAAAGAAGATACGTTCAAATTATTCATTTCTACATACGATCTAATGAGCTTATTTTCATCTTCTGATAGACGTAAAGAAATAGTACTCATAATAAGCCTCCTTTTCTCCTTAATATGATACTGCTTATTTTACAAAAAAGCAAAATGTAATACAAGAATTACATGTTTGTATTACAAGTATCACTCTATTCTACAATATTTTCAATCCTTTCAGCTCTAATAAAAAGACCTATTGGATGTATTACACAAACTATACATCCAATAGGTCTTTTAGTAAGTAACAATCTATTGCACATTTAAGCGCAATAATTTGATTTATAAATCTTATCGTTTAGTTTCTTTAATTAAGTTACCTTGTGCATCAAATCTTAAATCATATTTTTCACGAGCACCCTCTACAGTAATCATAGCTGTAAATACACCATCATTAACAGAGAACGAGTAAAATACACCACTCTTTACTTCGCCACCTTCTATACTTTTAGCCTTCTCTTGAGCTACTTTGTACATATCAGAAACTTTATTAAAGTCAATTGTACTAATAGAACCTACATTATCAGCTAACACACCATCACCTGTTAATTGAACTGGTTGTGGACCATTCCATTTGCCATTTTCATATTTATAGCCATCAACCTTATCAGTAGTTCCTGGTTTTTGGACTTGAATCATTACTATAGTACCTAACTCTTTATAGTAATTAAACATAATACCATCCATTGCTTTTAAATCATGGCCTTTTAATTCGTCTCTGTTTTTTAGTTCATCAATAATCTTATTGGCTAAACCTGGCTCGGTAAGCACATTACTTTTACTGCCGCCGGTCAAACTACTGACAGTATCCCCGCACCCTACTAAAAATACCATTGAAAATACAACTAGTAACATTACCCAAAGCTTTCTCATTGTCATGTCTCCCTATTAATTACAATACCAATGAAACACTCTCTATATTCATTTATATTTCATATTATACCTTGTTCTTGAATTTTTTAATAATACCTATCTTGAAACAAACACGCTTTAATCGAAAAGAACACCCTACTATAACTCTTCATTAATTCTAGTAAATTCTGAAATGTACTACTGCATGTACTATAAAATACATTTAAACTACATTACATATAATAAAAAAACCGCACTTCTGTGCGGTTTATATGGTGGAGATAAGCGGGATCGAACCGCTGACCTCTTGAATGCCATTCAAGCGCTCTCCCAGCTGAGCTATACCCCCATGCATTACTCCTATATATTACTAAATACATATGGACTATGTCAATATAATCTAACTTTTAAACATATAATATATCACATTACCAATAATGACTGATAAAAATAAAGGCCGAGTACATAACCTCGACCTTTACAGTTTTATCCTATAAGTCACATTTTTTATCGTATAAACTGACTAAACACATAATTTCCATGTTTAGCCCCTTCTCTTGTTAAGCGCCAAGAATCATCAATTTGTTGTAATAACTTTTGCTTAGTTAACTGTTCTAATTCATTGCCAAAAATAGCTAACAACGATTGATTAAAGCGGTTTTCAAAATTAATTTTTGACAATCCCCATTTAGTACGCAAAGCCAAAAAACAAAAATCTTCAACAGCTCTCGTTTCATTAATCACTTCTTCAAAAACTACAGGTAATAAGCCTTGACGCAATCGATTGATATACGGCACTACATAAGGTTCATTATTACGCCGTACATCTCTATAAAAGGAATATGCACCAGCACCAAACGCCAAGTATTCTTTATATTGCCAATAGCGTAAATTATGATAGCTATAGGCCTTCCGATTTGTAAAATTAGAAATTTCATACCGCTCAAAGCCATAAGTAGCTAATTGATCAAGCATACAATCATACATAGCTTCATTTTCATCATCACTAGGCAATGTTAACTGTCCTTGCTCCACTTGTTTATGAAGATTTGTTCCTTCCTCTAATTGCAGCCCATAGATGGAAACATGGCTCACTCCTAAATCAACCAAGGTTTTAACATTAGTTTCAATATCCTTAAGATGTTGACCCGGTAATGCATAAATTAAATCACCACTGACAGAATGAAAGCCAACATCTAAGGCATCTGAAATAGCTTGTTTTGCCATTTTAGACGTATGGCCTCGACGTAAAAGATTCAATAGGACATCATCAAAAGTCTGTACACCATAACTCAAACGTGTAACACCTAGGGATTTTAAATCATTCAAATAGGACTTGTCTATTTCTCCTGGATTCGCTTCCATAGATATTTCAACTACATTATTACACTGATAGTGTTTGTATAGCACGTTTAATATTTGTTCAATTTGTGCAATGGACAGTTGAGTCGGTGTTCCCCCACCAAAATATATAGTTTGTACAGGCACCAATGTACTCTCTGGATATTGCTTCGCCCATACTTCAATTTCAGTACAAAGGGCAGCCACATAATCATCATAATAAGCCTCTAACCCTTCATAAGAGGCAAAATCACAATAAGAGCATTTTTTACGACAAAACGGGATATGAAGGTATACCCCCATATCCCGTGTATGCGACGTCGTAAAAGAAGACATGCGTTTGTTATTCATACACAAACTCCTTTTTATATCGTCATAAATATTGACGCCTCTTATCAATAAATGCTGATTTATTTGTCGTCAACTTTAAGAATTGCCATGAATGCTTCTTGAGGGATTTCAACACTTCCTACCGCTTTCATGCGCTTCTTACCTTCTTTTTGTTTTTCTAATAATTTACGTTTACGACTAATGTCACCACCGTAACATTTTGCTAATACGTCTTTACGCCATGCTTTTACTGTTTCACGGGCAACAATTTTATTTCCCACCGCTGCCTGAATTGGAATTTCAAACATTTGACGAGGAATTAACTCTTTTAATTTTTCAGCCAAAGCACGACCACGCATAGCAGCACGATCTTTATGGACAATAATACTAAGAGCATCCACAGGCTCACCATTAAGCAGAATATCCATTTTAACCATTGGTGAAGTTTGATAGCCAATTAATTCATAATCGAGCGACGCATATCCTTTTGTAGCTGATTTTAGCTTATCAAAGTAATCATAAATGATTTCACCTAATGGCAAATGATATACGATAGATACACGAGTTTCATCTAAATATTCCATAGATTGATATTCCCCTCGTTTATCCTGAGATAACTCCATAATAGCTCCTACAAAATCTTTAGGTACGATAGTAGTCGCTTTTACATAAGGCTCTTCAATAAAATCAATCTCAGTTGGTGGTGGTAACTTTGCTGGATTATCAATTTCAAGCACTTCACCATTTGTTTTATGGACTTTATAGTTAACACTTGGAGCTGTAGTAATAAGCGTTAAATTATACTCACGTTCTAAGCGTTCTTGAATAACATCCATGTGCAATAAACCAAGGAAACCACAACGGAAACCAAAACCTAAAGCAATCGATGTTTCTGGTTCATATTCAAGAGCTGCGTCATTTAAGTTTAATTTTTCTAAGGCATCTCGTAAATTATCATAATCCTTACTATCTGTTGGATATAAGCCACAATATACCATAGAGACTGCTTTGCGGTAACCTGGCAATGGCTCTGCAGCTGGTGCATCTGCTTTCGTAATGGTATCGCCTACATGACAATCCCCTACATTTTTAATACTAGCAGCTACACAACCTACAGTACCACAAGTCAATTCTTCAACAGGTAGTAAATTAGGCGTAAATACACCAAGTTCAGTTACTTCAAAATCTTTATTATCATGCATCATACGAATGATGTCACGTTTTTTAAGTGATCCTTCTTTAACACGAACGTAAGCAATAGCGCCTTTATAGGAATCAAAACGAGAATCAAAAATTAAAGCACGAGTAGGTTCATCCGATTTATCTGGGGGTGCTGGAATGCGCTCTACAATAGCTTCCAAAATATCTTGAATCCCAATTCCTGATTTTGCACTGGCAAGAATAGCATCTGATGCATCAAGACCGATAATATCCTCAATTTCTTTCTTTACCCGTTCCACATCAGCACTTGGTAAGTCAATTTTATTAATGACAGGAATGATTTCCAAGTCATGTTCTAATGCTAAATATACATTAGCCAAGGTCTGGGCTTCCACACCTTGTGCAGCATCAACGACCAACAAAGCGCCTTCACAAGCAGCTAAGGAGCGAGACACTTCATAACTAAAGTCAACGTGACCTGGCGTATCAATTAAATTTAGCGTGTATTGTTTACCATCTTTAGCCGTATGTAATAGACGAACCGATTGGGCTTTAATGGTAATACCTCGTTCACGTTCTAAATCCATAGAATCCAATACTTGGGCTTCCATTTCACGTTTAGTGAGGGTCCCCGTTGTTTCAATCAAACGGTCAGCCAAAGTAGATTTGCCATGGTCTATATGGGCAATAATACAAAAATTGCGGATATGCTCAGTGGACATCAAATTACCTCTCTCTAACAAACAGTTTCGATAACGCCTCCTCCAAGGACTTGTGTGCCGTCATAGAATACGACCGATTGACCTGGCGTGATGGCCCGCTGTGGCGTTTCAAATACAACTTCCATCGTTTCATCATCAAGAATACGAGCTACACATGGTGATGGGTTCGCTGCATAACGAATCTTACCAGATGCATGTAACTCTTTAGGAATAGTACCTGATAAGAAGTTATAATGCTTACAAATCATGCGATTAGTAAATAAACTTTCATCAGGACCAACAATTACTTCATTTTTCTCACCATCAAGACGCACTACGTAAAGCGGATATTTATAAGCAATACCAAGGCCTTTACGTTGACCGATAGTGTAATTAAATAAACCATTATGTTGACCTAAAATTTCACCATTTTCATGAACAATATTGCCTGACTTAGGCGCTGTTGTCAACTGTTTTTTAATAAACCCTTGATAGTTATGATTTGGCAAGAAGCAAATATCTTCACTATCTGGTTTATTAGCTACTGGTAAATCACGATCGTTCGCCATTTCACGAGTTAATGTTTTCTTTTGAGATCCTAGAGGGAACATCAAATGGCTTAAAATATGCTGATTCAAAGTATATAATACATAGCTTTGATCCTTAGAAGGGTCATCCCCTTTATGAAGTTCGTATAATTTTGTTGCTTCATTATAACGAACTTGTGCATAATGACCTGTTACCATATGCGTAGCACCTAGTTCTAACGCTCTGTTTAATAATAAATCAAATTTTATATTTTTATTACAGAATACACAGGGATTCGGCGTGCGGCCAGCGGCATATTCATTAACAAAATAATCTACCACATTATCATAAAAAATATCCCGAGCATCGACTACATGATGCTCAATACCAAGAAAATCACACATTTTCTTAGCATCAGTTACGGCTAATGGCACATCATCAGGATCTGTGTCACTTACCCATAAACGCAAGGTAATACCAAATACCTTATACCCTTGTTCTAACAGCATCGACGCTGTTAAGGAGCTATCTACGCCCCCACTCATTGCAACTGCTACAACGTTTTCCATGCTTTCTCCTTCTGTTGGTCGCTTGACCTGTACAGTAACTCAATATACATGATACAGAGTGAAAGTCCGAATATGTATATACTGACTCAAAAATAAAAATGTAGATACAGAGCGCTTTAAAACTAAAGCAACAGATAGTATAACATAAAATAGGTGTAATATATATAGATATTTAGAAATATCATCAAAAAAGCTTTTATTTTCTATGCGATAAAATTTCTTCAGCAGCCCCTAAAATCCCCAGCATAGAATGTTCAAATACGAGACCACCTTGCATAAAGATGGTATATGGTGGTCGTACTGGACCATCAGCACTTAATTCAATTGATGAACCTTGTACAAAGGTACCACCAGCCATAATAATTTGATCTGTATACCCAGGCATGTCCCCTGGTACAGGTCGTACATGGGCATCTACAGGTGAATAAGCCTGCATACCACGACAGAATTGTTCCATTTCATCAGCATTATGAAGATTAATAGCTTGTATCAAATCGTATCGTGAAGAGTCTACTTTAGGAAATACTTCATAGCCTAATAAAGTGCCGACAGCCGCTGTATATACGGCGCCTTTTAGAGCCTGTAAAACCACATGAGGAGCTAAGAATAACCCCTGAAAGAATAAGCGATAGCCTGGTGAATACGAACCCATATGGTCCCCTAAGCCTGGTGCCGTCAACTCATAGGCCACATCTTCTACCAGCTCTGCTTTCCCCGCTACATAGCCACCAGTTGGTGCGATGCCACCACCAGCGTTCTTAATCAATGAACCAGCCATAATATCAGCGCCATGTTCTAGCGGTTCAGTCATTTCAGTAAATTCACCATAGCAATTGTCTACAAAGCAAATCGTTTTGCCATTTTTTTCTTTTACTGCTTTACAGATAATTTCAATATCCTTTACTGATAGAGGCTCTCGTGTACTATAACCACGGGATCTTTGAATGACAACAACGCGTGTTTCTTCCGTTACAGCAGCTACAATAGCCTCTAAATCGTAAGTATTATTCTTTAACGGAACTTCTTTATAAATAAATCCTCGTTCTACTAAGGAATTACGAACTGTATGCGGTACACCAATTACGGATTGCATCGTATCATAAGGAGCACCTACTGCATAAACAAACTCCTTGCCTTCTTTACCACTACCTAATAAAGCAACTAAAGTAGTTGCTAAGGCATGAGTACCAGATACAAAGTGAGCTCTCACCAACGCTTTTTCAGCTTTAAATACATGGGCAAATACTTCATCAAGTTTTTCACGCCCACTGTCATTATAGCCATATCCACTGGATCCATTAAAGTGATAATCACTTAACTGACATTCTTTAAAAGCTTCTAATACTTTTTTGGTATTATGCAATGCAATAGGTTCAAACTTCTTAAATTGAGGCTCTGCTATGCGCAAAGCTTCATCACGGATACTTTCTAAATTCATTCTATATAAACATCCTAACTTAAAATAATAAATAGATTAATCTGGTTCTACTAATAGCCTATAAAAACTTTAGTCCAACATATATAGTGTTGCGCTCTAATTGTAATCACTTCACTAACCTATCCATAGCTGTGATTGAATAAGCGCCATAGCCTCCTCATAAACAGACTCACTTGTTCTATTGTCGCAATCTAACCAAGTAATATAAGGCATACGCTTATACCAAGTGATTTGTCGCTTAGCAAAACGACGTGTATTTTGTTGAATAGCCTCTATGGCCTCTGCTTTTGTACATTGCCCAGCAAAATAAGCTACCACTTCTTTATAACCAATCCCTTTAAAAGCCTGGCAATGAGGAGATACACCGTTAGCCAATAACTCTTCTACTTCTTCAAATAAACCTTGATCTACCATAATTTGCACACGTAAATTAATACGATTATACAATTCTTCACGATTACGTCGCAAACCAATAACAGGTCCTTCGTAAGATAAACCTGCCTTTGTTTGATGTATGAGGGCCTCATAATTGCCTTGTTCCATCAATTCAATAGCACGAAATAATCGATGTTTATCAGTAAAGCGTAGCGTAATATTGCCTTTTTCAGCTAATTCGTTGCCATAGGCTAATACAGCTGATTCACCATCTGCTTGCCACATATGTTCTAAGCGCTCACGAATACCTGTATCTGGCCCGTCTACAGAGAAATCAAAGCCTTCCAACAAGGATTGTACATAAAAACCTGTTCCCCCTGATAGTATTGGCATCTGCCCTTCATTATGAGCAACTGTAATCGCTCGACTAGCTTCATTTTGAAAGTCAGCCACACTATAGCTATCGTCAGCATCACGAATATCAATCAGACGATGTGGCACCATAGCTAGTTCTTTAGCCGTAGGTTTAGCTGTACCAATATTCAAACCTTTATAAATTTGATAGGCATCCCCTGAAATCACTACGCCATTCATAGCCTGAGCTAAACGCAAGGTTAAATCAGTTTTTCCTACTGCTGTAGGGCCTAGAATAGTAATTAATTCTTCCATGGGCTACCTCCTTTTTTAAACTTCATAAACACCATAGGCTACATTGCTATAGGTACCTCCTTCTATATACGTAGGTACCCATGTCTTAAAAATAGAACTAAAAGGTCGTTCTTTAATAATTACCCGGTTCCGCGCTACCCGTTTAGCTTCCACTAACATAGCTTCTGTCATGGGCGTTGCCAACACATGACCTCGCAAACTTAAAAACTGAGGGCTGTCATTAACGGGTACTTCAAACATAGGATCAAAATACACTATGTCAAAGCTATTCGTTCTGGCTTGCTTTAAAAAAGTTTCATACCGCGTAGCACACACATGAATCCGCCGCAATGCTTTTGTTACTAGCTCAGACTTATGAGTAAAATGACGGCAGCCATAATTTGTCACATACGCCAGTAATGGATTTCCCTCTAAGGCCACTAAATGATTAATTTCTGGCCTCGCATAAGCCACTAACAAACTATCACTACCTAGTCCAACTGTACAGTCTAAAAAAGAATGTATAGGCTTCGAACCTAAGGCAGCTATTAAGTGATCTCGTTGTCCTCGATCATACGCAATAATACGCAATTGTGCCATGGATAAATGAAATTCATGAGCTTTCCCTTCACCAGTATAAAGCTTAGGGCCCTGTTTACTGAGGATTAAAATATCTTCTCCTTCAAATTGCTCTTGTAACCGTGGCAAAGATAACCCATTACGGGGCACATAAGGGAGTTGCAATAAACGAGCTACCTCTTTTGCCTTTATCGCTTCCGTTTCTTTTCCTTTTTGCGAAATCGTAACAATGGCCATATTTAGCTCCGCAAAAATAATTTACCCAATTCTTCAGGAGTAAATTTAATAATAGTAGGACGACCATGAGGACATACATAAGGCTTGTCAGTGTAAAATAAATCTTCAATGAGCACAGCCATTTGGTAGGTATTCAAATTATGCCCCGCTTTAATCGCCCCACGACAAGAAGCATAGGCTAACATTTCATGACGCAACTGTGCTTTTGTAGGCTCTTGAAAATCTTTTAACAGAGAAAATACATAGCGAAGTATTTCTTCCCCTTTACTTTCTACTAAATCTATAGGTAGCCCTTCAATTTTTAACTGTGTAGGCCCTCCTTGAACTACTTGAAAACCAAGGTTTAACAAGGTATCCGCCTGTTCTTCCACTATAATTAATTCTTCTTCATTAGCCTCTAAATATTGAGGGATTAATAGATCTTGCATAGGAATGGCTTCTGCCGATTTGCACAATGTATCATACCGAACTCGTTCATGCGCAGCATGTTGATCGATTATATATAAATTATCCCCTTTTTTAGCTAAAATATAGCAAGAAGCGACTTGACCTAAGGGTAATAAACCAGTTGTATTTACAGGCAAAGGTGACTGCACAGTGGAAGAATCTACGGCACTTTGTTGATTTCGTAAATTTTCGGCCAACTGTCTGAACTTTTCTTTATCCTCTGCGGTATAGCTCTTTGGTACTACCCCATCAGTAAAATCACCAGACTCAACCCAAGAGCTTTGCTCATAGGTTGTGCGTTTTGGTGCTTCATAGCCTTCAGAGCGCAGCTTCTGCACGAAATCTTCTGTTTTTTCACGAGCTATAGCTGATACTTTTGGTCGCTCATATTCAAAATCAACAGGGGCAGTCGCCGTATTTAAAATATCAATGTCATTTAACTTTTCTAAGCCCTGCTTAGTAAAAGATTTGTCATAACTTACAGCTGTTGTAATACTATCTGGTGTAACAGGTTGTGTGCCCTCAAACGTTGTATATCCACTATCCTGCCTTAATAATTGATCCTGCCCCTGCTGCAAAGGATTTTGTAACGCCTGCAATACAGCATGATATACAGCTTTAAAAACAGGCTTATCATCTTCAAATTTCACTTCACTTTTTCGAGGATGTACATTTATATCTACCGTACCTGGTGGTACTGTAATCATCAATAAAACTAAAGGATAGCCCCCCTTAGGTAATAAAGCGTGGTAGGCATTATCGATTGCTTTCGTAATCGCTTTGTCAGAAATTACCCGATTATTAACTACCACAGTTTGCCAAATACGACTACTTTTTAATAAAGTAGGTTTGCTCACAACACCTTGAATTGTAATTCCTTCCGACTCATAGGCAATAGGAAAAATATCATCACTTACTTTATAGCCGTATAAAGCTGACACTGTATCAATTAAATTACCATTGCCTGGCACTACAATGCTAACTGTATCATTACTAATAAGCTTAAATGCTACATGAGGATTACTTAACGCTAGTTTACCTACTATATCTTGAATTTTAGCCCCTTCAGTGCGCTCTGTTTTTAAAAATTTACGACGCGCCGGCGTATTAAAAAATAAGTCGCGCACTTCAATTGTCGTACCAGGCTGTGCACCAAAAGGCAAACAATCAGTAAATTTACCGCCATCAATTAAAATTCGAGTTCCCAACTCTTGGTCTACTTTTCGAGTAGTTAAACTAAAATGAGATACGGAAGCAATACTGGCTAATGCTTCACCACGAAAGCCTAAAGATGCGATATCAAATAAATCATCGACAGAACGAATTTTACTCGTAGCGTGGCGTAATACAGCTAATCGAGCATCTTCTTCTGTCATACCCGATCCATTATCCGTAACACGCATATACGTAGTCCCGCCATCAGCAATCTCTACTTCAATGGAAGTAGCACCTGCATCTAAGGAGTTCTCTAATAGCTCTTTAATTACTGACGCAGGGCGTTCAACTACTTCACCAGCGGCTATTTTATTAATCGTTACTTCGTCAAGAACGTGAATTAGTGCCATTACTGGCCACCTCCCTTACGGGCCTCTTCTTGTAATTTATATAAAACATTCAATGCTTCTATCGGGGTTAAACTCATTACATCAACAGCCAATAAATCATCTAATACAGACGTAGTAAATAAATTAGAACTTGCTGCATTAGCTGATGAAGTACCTAGTACAGTAGCTTTTGCTTCAACAACATTATCAGCGCCTTCATAGCTATCTGTTGTTAAACCACTAATACGAGCTAATGCATCAGCCTCTTTCGCTTCAGCACTACCTTCTAAGGCGCTCAAAATTACTTCAGCCCGCTTTAATACAGAACTAGGTAAACCGGCTAACTTAGCTACATGAATCCCATAACTACGGTCTGCGCCACCACGAATGATGCGACGTAAAAATACAACATCTTTCCCTTTTTCTTTCACTGCCACAGTATAATTTTTTAGTTTCTCATACTGTTCTTCTAATGGAATTAATTCGTGATAGTGAGTCGCAAATAAGGTCTTCCCGTGGATATGTTTACAAATATATTCCACCACAGCTTGGGCAATGCTTAAGCCGTCAAAAGTACTTGTTCCACGACCTATTTCATCAAGAATTAATAAGCTATTCGATGTGGCATTGTTTAAAATATATGCCACTTCTTTCATTTCTACCATAAAGGTACTTTGCCCCGTAGAAATATCATCACTAGCACCTACACGAGTAAAGATACGGTCAACTGGCGAAATAACCGCTTCTCTAGCAGGAATAAATGACCCAATTTGAGCCATAATCATAAGCACCGCTACTTGGCGCATGTATGTAGATTTCCCCGCCATATTAGGCCCTGTAATAAGCAAAAACTCTTCTCCATTATGATTTAACGTTACATCATTAGGGACAAAGACTTCTCGTTTTAGGAATTTTTCAATAACCGGATGACGCCCATCGCGAATTGTAATTTGCCCATTCATCGTCATAGTGGGACAAATATATTGCTCCTCATACGCCACTTGTGCTAAGCCCGAAAGTACATCCAATTTAGCTAAGGCACGAGCTGTGGCTTGAATAGGCTTTACCGCCTCTTTTACAGCTTGGCGTAATTCTTGATATAACTTCTGTTCTAAAGTAACAATTTTATCTTTAGCACTTAAAATATTAACCTCAAACTCTTTTAATTCAGGTGTAATATATCGCTCTGCATTTGCTAATGTCTGTTTACGAATGAAATAATCTGGCACATCAGCCGCATTGGCATGAGAAACTTCAAAGTAGTAGCCAAAGACTTTATTATATCCAGTTTTAAGGCGAATGCCTGTCTTGGCCCTTGCTTCTTCCTCTAATCGATGTAACCATTCTTGACTATTAGACGCCAAGGAGCGTAAATCATCTAGCTCTTGACTATAGCCATCACGAATAACACGACCATCTTTTAAAGTCAAAGCAGGCTGTTCAGCAATCGCTCGATTAATTAAATCATACATATCTGCATGACAATCAATTTGCGTCACCACTTCTTGCAATAAAGTGCCTTCAAAAGTGCTGGCAATGTTTTTTAATTCAGGCAGAATCCGCAAAGACTCTCTTAAGGAGGTAAAATCTCGTGGTGAAACAGAACCTGTTTCTACGCGAGCAAGAATACGTTCAAAATCAAAAATCAGTTTTAATAGTTCACGCAATTTACCTTGTTCAGTTGGTTTTGCAATCAATTCGGTCAAGGCCATTTGACGGCGTTGAATATGGTGAATATCCATAAGCGGACTTTCAACCCACTGTTTTAAAAGACGAGCGCCCATAGGTGTTAAAGTCTTATCCAACACCTGAAGCAATGTCCCTTTTACACCGCCATCACGAAGATTATGAGTCACTTCCAAATGTCGCAAACTCGATGTATCAAGCACCATTCGATCGCCAATGTGCAAAGGATGTATATAATTAATATGAGAAATATCAGTTTTAATAACGGTTGCTAAATACGTTAATAAATACCCCAGTCCTTCTAATACATCTTCCTCTAAAAGACCGGCTTCTGTAAAATGAATTCGACCCTGATTTCGTACATCTTCCAATGTCAACTCAGGCGTAAAAGGCGATAAAGCCACTTTATCTAGCTGTACATCAATAAAATCTTGCAACTCTTTGCCTAAAGGCATAGCTCCAACAGTTACTAACTCAGAAGGACGATACATAGCAAGTGCATCATACACGCCCGTTTGACGCTCACCATGGCTAATACGATCCCAAATAACTTCTCCAGTAGATACATCACAGAAAATAAGTATTAACGCTTCATCAGTACGATAAAATAGAGCCAAAAAGTTATTCTCTCTCGCTTCAGTACCATTTTCAGTTAACACAGTACCAGGCGTAATTACGCGAATTACATCCCGTTTTACAATTCCTTTAGCTGTTTTCGGGTCTTCGACTTGCTCACAAATGGCTACCTTGTAACCTTTCTTAATGAGCTTTTCGATATAGCCTTCGGCCGCATGATAAGGTACCCCACACATGGGGGCTTTTTCTTCTTCACCAGAATTTCGACCTGTTAGGGTAATATTTAGCTCTCTTGAGGCTGTTAAGGCATCATCATAAAAGAGCTCATAAAAATCGCCTAAACGAAAAAATAAAAGCTCTTCTTTATATTTATCTTTTATGGAAAAATATTGATCCATCATGGGCGTTTGTTTTTTGCTCATGTACGCCTCCATTTTCTAATTTCAACTAAATGATTGTACCATATAAAATCCAAGTTTGCGCTTTATCTACACATGCTTGTACAGTTTGGCCAATGGCAAGATTTTCATCTTTAGGGAATAAAATCATCTTATTACCTGATGTGCGACCAAACCAAACATTTTCATCATTACGACTTGGCCCTTCTACAATAATCTCGTATACTTCGCCTTCCATAGCTTTATTTAACTCTAAGGAGATTTCGTTTTGCACATCCATTAACGCTTGCAAACGAACTCGTTTAACCTCTTCAGGGACTTGATCTTCCATAGTAGCAGCTGGTGTGCCAGACCGTTTTGAAAAAATAAACGTATACGCCATGTCATAGCGAACATCTTTTAATAATTGCAAGGTTGCTTGGAAATCTTCTTCTGTTTCACCAGGAAAGCCTACAATTAAGTCAGTAGTCAAGGTTAAGCCTTTAATTTTTTCACGACAGTATTCAATGAGTTCTTTATAATGTTCTACCGTATAACGGCGATTCATTTTTTGTAAAATACGGTTGGACCCTGATTGAATAGGTAAATGTAATTGTGTAACTACATTAGAAGAACGACCTAAAGCATCAATCATCTCTTTATTCATATCTTGTGGATGACTCGTCATATAGCGGATTCGCTCAATGCCAGGAATACCATCTAAGGCATCAATTAAATCACCAAAGTGAGTGCCATCTTTAAAGTCTAAGCCATAGGAGTTTACATTCTGCCCTAAAAGAGTAATTTCTTTGTGTCCACTGGCGCCCAATTTCTTCACATCTTCTACAATAGCTGAAATTGGTCGGCTAATTTCACGCCCACGAACATGAGGTACAATACAATAGGTACAGAATTTATTACAGCCATTCATAATAGGAACCCAAGCTGAAAAAGTCCCTGTTGGCTTTGCTTCTAACTCATGCAACACTGAATTATCCATTTCAATATTAATTTGATGTTTATGAGTGCGTTGTACTTCCTCTACCATCTCATTAATATGACGTAAATTATGAGTCCCTAATACGATATCAATATGAGGCGCACGTTTAAACATATCCGCTTGATTTTTCTGCGCCATACAACCAGTAATAGCGATAATCAAGTTCTTATTTTTAGCTTTTAAATGCTTTAATTCACCAATACGTCCATAAATTTTATGTTCCGCTGTTTCACGAACACAGCATGTATTTAAAATAATTAAATCAGCTTCTTCAAAATTATCAGTACTTGTATAGCCAGCTAACTCTAGCTGATGAGCTAAGCGTTCAGAATCACTTTCATTCATCTGACAGCCATAAGTAAATATATAATACTGCTTCATAGGGTCTCCTTAATTACTATTATCCTAATTTAGGTTTTACTACATTATCTACCACAATAGAAAGACGCTCTACCGACATGCCTGTAATATACTCAATTTCATTAGATATGGCTTTGTGCATATCATGCATAATATCTTTAACAGGCCGACCTTTATACACAGACCCCCCCATATCTAGGAGTAGTGCATTAGTTCCTTTAGAGGTTTTTTTTATTTTAATATCATCACATTCTGCCATACCAGGCACTTTTGACAAACTATTTTTAATGAGTGCTTCAATCACTTGGTCAGAAAACGTTAAACGACCATAATAACTAAATACAGGACGTACTACAGATTTTTCAAAATCTTCAGGCGCACCGGTAGATTTTGTGGATCGAGTACGGCGCAATATAGATTTAATTGGATCTATCAAATAACCTTTAAAATGAGGTTTCAACTCCATCGTTGGCACAGGAATAATGTGCTTACCTTCTTTTAGGCGAGCACTTTGTGCTTTTTCAATTTCTTTTGAAGACGCAATATCTTCAATATGGATATAGCGTGCTGGTTTACCAATGCCTAAAGCTGTTGATATTTTACCCACCATATTTTCAGATGTACCTAAAATTAAAATACGTTTAGGCTTAATAATATCTAGTTGTTCTTTAACAGACCGAACCTGTTCTGGATCTTGAAATATTGCACGACGTACAGCTTTAAGACGGCTTTCTTCTTTTTTTGCAGAAAAGCCTGCTACAATGCGATTATTATGGATTAAAATCCCATCATCAATAATACATTCTGCACTATTTTCATGAGCCACTACTAAGGCACGATGACTTTTACCAGTGCCACTAGGGCCAACAAAAGCAATAACTTCCATAGTTTTCTCTCCCTATCTTATGATGTATAGCATTTGCTAATTATTATTTAGACTATAACACTTAAGACTGTAACACTCGCAAAAATTCTGCTACATCCTTACTTTCAATTAAATAGTCCCCTACAGCTAATGGCTCTTTATCTTTAATGCCATGAAAATCGGAGCCTCCCGTAATAAGTAATTTATGCTTATTAGCTAATTTACGAAACGCTGTGGAATCTTCTTTACTATGTTTCACATGGTATACTTCTATACCATCAAAAGGCAATTCCAATAATTCATGTACATCTTCTGCTGTACGAATTAAAATTGGATGCGCCATGACAGCTAAACCATTAGCACGATGTATTAAATCAATAACATCACTCGGCTCTGCTTTAAACTTAGGTACATAGCAAGGACTTGTGCGATGTAAAATTGTTTTAAATGCCTCACTCACTGTAGTAACATATCCCTTTTTGATTAATAATTGTGATAAATGAGGACGTCCTAAGGAGTTAGCATGAGGAAACATTTCTTTTAATTCTTCCACTGACACGTCATACCCATTGGCTGCACATAAATCAATCATTTTAAAAATACGAGATTGTCTCGACTCTTTAAAAAAAGCCATATAATCTAATAATTCTTTATTCGTATAATCAAAAGCATAGCCTAAAATATGTACATCACCATTATGATATGTTGAACTGAATTCACAACCAGGTATAACTGTAATATCTGGATCTAATTGATTCAATAATTCTAAGGAGCCTTCTATAGTATCATGATCAGTTAAAGCCATAATTTTTATTTTAGCTGCTTTATTAGCTTCACGTAAGTCTAAAGGTCGCATAACGCCATCAGAAGCGGTACTGTGCATATGAAAATCAACTAACATATAATCTTACCTCCTAAGCTTACTATATCTAGATAAAAGTTGTATTAACTCATGTATTGAAAACAATCTATCTTTTTATTATGACCTAAAATAGTGATTTATACAAGTATCAATCCTATAACCAATCATGAATAGCACTCCTATAAGCACAACTAAATAAATGGCAAAAGCAGTCGATAGAAACTCCATCGACTGCCATAGCTTATAAAGTATTTAACGTGTCTGCTACAACTGTAGTTACTTCGTCAATTGGCACTTCAACGGCTTCACCATTTTTGCGAAGCTTCATTTCTACAGCACCAGATTCTAACGTATTTTTACTTACTGTAATGCGCAATGGATAGCCAATTAAATCAGCATCTTTAAATTTAACACCAGCACGCTCTTTACGATCATCTAATAACACATCAACGCCAGCTGCTTTTAATGCTTCATATACACGGGTACTAACATCCATAAGAGCTTCGTCTTTTGCATTAATTGGCACTACCACTACTTCAAATGGCGCAATAGCTCGTGGCCAAATAATACCATTTTCATCATTAAATTGCTCAATCGCTGCTGCTAATGTACGCGATACACCAATACCATAGCATCCCATCACAAATGGATTAGGGCGACCATCCTGATTAAGGAAGGTAGCACTCATAGCTTCACTATACTTAGTGCCTAATTTAAAGACTTGCCCTACTTCAATCCCTTTAGCAATACTTAATTCGCCACCACAATTTGGACAGACATCATCAGCTGTAATTAAACGAATTGGCGCTACAATAATATCCTCAACATTGAAATCACGTTTTGGATTGATATTAATGTAATGCGCATCTTTTTTATTAGCACCACCACAAACGTTATAGGCTTCCATAACGCTTTCGTCTACAACAATTTTAAAAGTCTCAGTCTGTTTTAAACCAACCGGACTAATAAAACCAGCTGTTAAACCAGCACCTTGAAGTTCTTCTTCTGTTGCCATTTCTGGTTCAATTGTGCTGCCTACCGCATGTTGTACAGCAATTTCATTAACTTCGTGATCACCGCGAACAATCGCTAATACGACAACACCATCAGTGGCTAATACTACAGCCTTAATTGTTTTAGCTAATGGTAAGCTTAATTGTTCTGCTACAGCTTCAATTGTTTTCGCATCAGGTGTTGGTACTTCTGTAAGCTCTAATGCGTCTTCCACCTCGGCTTTAATGACACCAGGTTTACCAATTTCAATATTAGCAGCATAGTCACAACTACTGCAATGAATAACATCAGCTTCACCAGATTCCGCCAAAGCCATAAATTCATGGCTATTGCTACCACCAATAGCACCTGAATCAGCTTCTACTGGTTTAAAATATAAACCACAACGGCTGAAAACACGTTCATACGCATGATACATATTCCAGTATGATACATCTAAACCAGCTTCATCCATATCAAAAGAATAAGCATCCTTCATGATAAATTCTCTACTACGCATCAACCCATAACGAGGACGTCGTTCATCACGATATTTATTTTGAATTTGATATAAAGTCAATGGCAATTGGCGATACGAATTAACTTCCCCTTTTACCAATGTAGTAATCATTTCTTCATGAGTTGGTCCAAGACAGTATTGACGATCATGACGGTCTTTTAGACGAATCATTTCAGCGCCATATACTTTCCAACGACCAGACTCTTGCCAAATTTCAGCGGGCTGAATAATAGGCATCATAATTTCTTGTGCCCCAGCATTTGTCATTTCTTCATGAACGATAGCTTCAATTTTACGAATACTTTTCCAAGCCAATGGCAAATAGGAGTAAATACCGCCAGTCATTTTACGAATCATACCAGCACGTAACATATACTGTTGACTAATTACGTCTGCATCAGCAGGTGTTTCCCTTAACGTTGGGGCATATAATTTACTAGCTAACATTTAATTCATTACTCCTTTGCTTCTGTCTCTAAATACGTTTCTATCTCATGGAATAAAGCATCCACTAATTCACTTTCATCTACAGTCTTAATAACTTCGCCTTTGCGGAAGACAATGCCGCGACCATCACCACCAGCGATACCAAAATCGGCTTCTCTAGCCTCACCGGGGCCATTCACAACACAGCCCATAACAGCCACACGAATAGGTGCTTTTATGCTCTTTAAACGAGCTTCTACCGTTTCAGCCATACTAAAGAGGTTGACACGACAACGACCACATGTTGGACAAGAAATCATAGTAGCACCGTAATTGCGAAGTCCTAAGGAACTTAAAATTGTTTTTCCTACTTCTACTTCATGAATAGGATCACCTGTTAAAGATACGCGCAAAGTATCACCAATCCCTTGTGCCAATAAAGCACCAATCCCAATAGAAGATTTTACAGTGCCTTGTGAAATAGTACCTGCTTCGGTAACCCCTAAATGAAGAGGATACGGTACTTTAGCTGATAATTTCTGATACGCTTCAATCATAAGTGGCACATCGGTTGCTTTAATTGATAATTTCATTTCTTTATAGTCTAAGGACTCTAAAATACGAACATGCTCTAAAGCAGCTTCTACCATCCCATCAGCACAAGGATGACCACCATATTCTTTCAAAATATGAGCAGGCAAAGAACCAGCATTTACCCCAATACGAATTGGTATATGCTTTGGTTTTGCTTTTTCAATGACAGCAACTACATTATCAATACCACCAATATTACCAGGATTAATGCGCAAGCCATCGACACCACTATCTATAGCCGCCAAAGCTAAGGTGTAATCAAAATGAATATCTGCAATCAAAGGAATTTGAGCTTTCTCTTTTACTGCTTTAATTGCCTTAGCCGCTGCCATATCTGGCACTGCTAAGCGAACTAAATCACAGCCAGCCTCAGCTAAACGATTGATTTCAGCAATCGCTTTTTCAGTTTCCACTGGGTTAGTAGTAATCATAGATTGCACGCTAATAGGTGCAAAATGACCAATTGGCACATTCCCTACTTTAATACGCGTTGTTTCTTTTCTGTTAATCATAGGTAACTCCTATATTACAGACGGCTAATATCATGAGTCGTAGCATAGACAAATAAGAGTATTAAAATAATGACCCCTGTCATCTGAATATACTGCAATGCCTTCACTGGCAAACGTCGTCTCGTAATTCCTTCAATTAATAATACAATTAAATGACCACCATCTAAAGCAGGAATAGGCAATAAATTAATTACGCCTAAATTTAAGCTTAGTAAAGCAGTAAATTGTAATAAATACATAAAACCATTTTCAGCCATTTGACCAGCCATTTGAGCGACCCCAATAGGGCCTGCTAATTCAGCATTAGTAGTTCCTGTAATCATAGACCACAAGCCCTCTACCATACTTACTAAAACATAACCAGTCGTATTAACTGCCTGAACAGCTGATTGACCAATTGTATATTCTTGCACAATAGATACAGGGTTAATGCCTATCACTGCACGCCCTTCATTACCCGTCTGTGTTGGAATAACAGATAATTCTTGCTCTTGTCCATCACGACTGATTACGATAGGAACAACGGTATTAGCAGTTCCTTGTAACTGCTTAGAAATATCTGTCCATTCTGCTACCGGTTTGCCTTTAATTGATATAATCCGGTCATTCACCTGCATATGTGCCATAGCCGCTGGTGAATTACTCAACATATTCCCAATAATTGGCTCTTTTGAAGGCGTTTGCACGCCATAAGTAGCATATACTATAAAGAATATAACAATAGCCAATAAAAAGTTAAAAATCGCGCCCGCCGCAATAACGATAAAACGTTTCCACACCGGTTTATTTAAAAACGAACGATTATCTAATGGTTCTTCTGGATCCATACCAGCAATTTTATTATAGCCACCTAAAGGAATAGCTCGAATGGAGTATAAAGTTTCTCCTTTTTGAACCTTAACAAGGGCTGGACCAAAACCTATAGCAAATTCGTCAACCCGCATGCCACTTGCTTTAGCGGTAATAAAATGCCCGAATTCATGAATAAACACAATGATGCCAAATACAAAGATTGTGGCAACGATAGTTAACAACATAATCTCTCCTATTTAATCAAGGTTCTCGCTGTTTCACGAGCCCATAAATCAATCTCGCGTAAATGAGCCAAGGTAAAGGTTGGCTCTGATTCCATACGCTCTAATACAGTGACAACAGTTTTATATATATCACCAAATTGAATTTTTCCAGCTAAAAAAGCATATACAGCTTCTTCATTTGCTGCATTAAAAACTGCTGGTTTAAACCCACCGGCACGGCCCACTTCAAAAGCTAATTTTAAAGCAGGAAAATCATCATACCGTGGTGGAAAAAATTCTAATTGCAAGGCTTCCTCAAAGGTTAAGGTATCCATTTTTAACGGTTTACGTTCAGGATATGTTAAAGCATATTGAATTGGCTCGCGCATATCGGGATTGCCTAATTGAGCAAGAATTGCCCCATCTTTCATCATAATCATAGAATGAACTATACTCTGAGGATGAACTGTCACCTTAATATGGTCAAAATCAAAACCAAATAGCCAGTGTGCCTCTATAACTTCCAATCCTTTATTAAATAAGGTCGCTGAATCTATAGTAATCTTGTTTCCCATATTCCAGGTCGGATGCCGTAAACAATCTGCTGCCGTAGCCGTAGCAATTTTTTCTGACGGCCATGTCCGTAAAGGACCGCCTGACGCCGTAATCAATAGTGAATCAACATTCTCTCGTTGCTGTCCTTCTAAACATTGAAAAATAGCACTATGTTCACTATCAATCGGCAATAATTGCACATCATATTCTTTACAAAGGGATGTAATTAAAGAACCACCAGCTACTAATGTTTCTTTGTTCGCTAAACCAATTGTTTTTTTAGCGCGAATAGCTTCTACAGTTGGCTCAATACCAGCGGCTCCAACTACTGCAGTAACAACAAGTTCAGCCGTAGACCAAGTAGCGGCAGCTAATAAAGCCTCTTTGCCCCCTAGCAATTTGGTTGGCCCATTATATCGCTTCTTTAATTCTAAAAACGCTGTTTCATCAACTAAGCCAGCCATTTCAGGTTGAAATTCTTTAATTTGAGCTTCTAAGACATCTACATTATGATTAGCCACCAGTGCTTTTACAGAAAATAAATCAGGATGCTGTCGCACCACATCTAATGTTTGTGTGCCGATAGAACCGGTACTCCCAAGAATACTCAGTGTTTTCATAGAAACTCCAATCCAATACAGTTTGCACTGTACTTTTATATATTACGTAACTTATACCTCAATCATATTAATAGCAATAGTATACATACAAACGCCTTCATACAGACGTCTTCATACAATTCTCTTTATACAATCGTACTTATAATATATCAAAGCCCTTATAATAGATTGAGATCCTTATTATAATAAATAAACTAATACCATAGGTGCTGAAAAAAGCAAGCTATCAAAGCGATCTAAAACACCACCATGGCCAGGTAATAATACACCCGAGTCTTTTACACCACAATAACGCTTTAATTTAGATTCAAATAAATCACCTAATGGTGCTACGATACCAGTTAATAGACCAGCGCCTAAACCAAGCATAAGTGGCATGCCAACAATCACAGCATAAATTATGCCCGTAAATAAGCAACCTATAAAGCCACCAACATAGCCTTCTAAGGTTTTATTAGGGCTAATATTAGGGACAATCTTACGTTTTCCCCATTGACGGCCTGCAAAATAAGCAAAAGTATCACTAGCCCAAGTTGTAAATAGTAATAACCAGATTACTAATTCCCCCATGTTGGCACTCACTACAGGAACAGACAATAATTCATAAATGGAAGTTTCACGAAGCATCAACAAAGCAGCAAAACCACCGTTAATGTAGAAAAAACCAAAAGTGGCACAACTTACAACAGATATATTTAAACGTGCTGACCCAAAAATATAAAGCAAGCCCATGGTCATAGCAGCAGCTGCGGCCACCATAATCGCCCATTTATAAAAACCAAAGGTCAGCATTATCATTAATAGTGTGGAATATACATAGCCCCAACGTTCAGGAACTACAATATCAATTTTACGCAGCATACTTGCATATTCCCGCCAACCTAATAAAGCTAACAGCAATATAATCGCATTAAAAAGATAACCACCTACAGTGATTGCTAGCACAGCAATAATAAACCCAATTAAAGCTGTAATGACACGAGTCTTGAGCATATTATTCCTCCGTCTTTAAACCACCAAAGCGACGTTCTCGCTGCTGGTAAGCATATACAGCATCTAATAATGTTTGTGCTGTAAAATCAGGCCAATGCGTTTCTGTAAACCAAAATTCCGCATAGGCGAGTTGCCATAATAAGAAATTACTAATGCGATAATCATTACTTGGTCGGATTAATAAATCTACATTACTAAATTCTTGCGTAAACAAACGATTACCAAAAGACTCTTCTGTAATATCTTCTATAGCCAAAGTCCCAGCAGCCACGTCTTCAGCAGTGGCACGCACAGCTCGTACTATTTCATCGCGTCCCCCATAGTTAATGGCTAACTGTAAGGTAAGACCCGTATTATTCTGTGTTAAGGATTCAGCGTCAGCAATAATTTTTTGCAATTCTTCAGAAAGTCCCCCTATATAGCCAACAAAGCGAATACGCACATTTTTCTCATGCATATCACGCACATTGCCTAACAGGTATTCACGAATCAAACTCATAAGTAAGGATACTTCCTGTTCTGGACGCTTCCAGTTTTCCGTAGAAAAACCGTATACTGTTAATGCTTTTATGCCAATTTCATCAGCAGCAATAACTATTTTTTTTAATACATCAGCCCCAGCACGATGTCCCATCGTACGAGGCAAACCACGGCGTTTAGCCCAACGACCATTGCCATCCATAATAATAGCTACATGGTGAGGTATATTGTGAGGATCCAGTATAACATCAGTTAATGTTTTAGTATCCTCATTCTTACGTAGTAATTTCTTTAGCATATTGTACCTCATTGCAGTTTTCAAAACCACTTGCTACCATCGGACGATATAACAATATTTGCCATATCCCCATTTCCTCTACGTACGCTACTCGGCCTACGTAAAAATCATTGTCTGCAACAGTGAAAAATCGATTATAATTTTCACCGATAGTTACTGCAAAAGGGATATTGGCAGCTTGCAACATCTGCTGCGCAAGCTGCCAAGGTAATCCAACCATTAAGTTTGGCGTATTCATTATACTTCCAATACGTCCTTTTCTTTCTTATCTTTCAAATCATCAATGGCTTTAATCTTTTTATCCGTTAATTTTTGAATTTGGTCTTGACCTTGTTTAGCATCATCTTCTGTAATTGTTTTAGCTTTTTCTTCTTTTTTGATAGCATCATTAGCATCACGACGAATATTGCGTACTGCCACTTTTGCTTCTTCTGCTTTTTTACTTACTACTTTAACAAGTTCTTTACGACGTTCTTCAGTAAGTTGAGGAATTGCTAAACGAATTGTATCGCCATCATTACTTGGATTTAAACCTAAATCCGATTGTAAAACTGCTTTTTCAATAAGGCCAATCATAGATTTTTCCCAAGGTTTTACTAAAATTAAGCGAGGTTCAGGTGCTGTTACATTAGCTACCTGATTAATTGGAGATGGTGTACCATAATAATCAACCATAACCTTGTCTAATAGGGCAGTGCTAGCACGGCCGGTGCGGATGGAAGCAAATTCTTGCTTTAAAGCTTCGATGGTTTTGTCCATGCGGCTTTCTTCACGGGTTAATAACTCTTGAATGTCCATTATTCTTCACCTCTTACGATAGTACCAACAACTTCCCCTTTCGCAGCGCGTGTAATATTACCAGGAATATCCATGCTAAATACTACGATTGGGATATTATTATCCTTACACAAGGTCGTAGATGTAGAGTCCATTACTTTAAGTTCTCGACTAATTACGTCCATGTAAGTAAGTTCATCAAACTTTTTAGCTTCTGGATTAGTACGTGGGTCACTATCATACACACCATCAGCAAATTTTTTCGCCATTAAAATAGCGTCAGCTTCAATTTCAGCAGCACGGAGCGCAGCTGTTGTATCAGTAGAGAAATATGGATTCCCTGTACCAGCTGCAAAAATAACAATACGACCTTTTTCTAAGTGACGAATAGCACGACGACGAATGTATGGCTCTGCTACTTCCTGCATAGCAATGGCTGTTTGCACGCGGGTCGCTGCACCAGCATGTTCAAGTGCATCCTGCAAGGCTAGTGAATTCATTACAGTTGCAATCATACCCATATAGTCAGCTGACGCACGATCCATGCCTTTAGCACTGCCAGCTAAACCACGCCAAATATTACCGCCACCTACTACGATAGCAATTTGTAAATCTGTTGTTCTAGCAATTTCTGCAATTTCTTTGGCAATTTCTTCTACTACAACTGGGTTAATACCGAAGCCTTGATCACCTGCTAAAGCTTCACCACTTAATTTCAAGACGATACGTTTAAAATTTCTATTACTCATTGCGATACTCCTCTGCTATTACAAAATAAGAGAACACATGACGGTGTTCTCTTATCTCTTAAATCTTATTGACCAGCGGCTGCACGAACTTCAGCTTCGAAGTCGTCCTGACGCTTTTCAATTCCTTCGCCTAAAGCGTAGCGAACGAAACGACGTACGTTAATGTTTTCACCGATTTTAGCGATTTTTTCAGTAATAACATCAGTAATAGTTTTGTCACCATCTTTAATGAAAACCTGTTCCAATAGGCAGTTTTCTTTATAGAATTTTTCAACGCGGCCATTAACCATTTTTTCAAGAACTGCTTCTGGTTTTGGTTTGCGACCAGCTTTTACATCTTCTTCTGCTTCTGCTTTAGCTTGTTCTAAAAGAACTGCTTTTTCATGTTCAATAACTTCAGCAGGTACTTCTTCACGATTTAAGTACGTAGGATTTGCTGCTGCAATCTGCATAGCAATATCTTTTACAAGGTCTTGGAAGTCTTCAGTTTTAGCAACGAAGTCTGTTTCACAGTTAACTTCTACAAGAACACCAATACGACCGCCACCATGAATATAGGAAGCAACCACACCTTCAGCCGCTACACGACCAGCTTTTTTAGCTGCCGCAGCTAACCCTTTTTCACGAAGTAAGTCGATTGCTTTTTGGATATCGCCTTCAGCTTCTGTTAACACTTTTTTGCAATCCATCATGCCTGCGCCTGTAATTTCGCGCAATTCTTTTACTAATGCAGCAGTAATCGCCATATAATATATACCTCCTACACATTAATTAAGGTAAGGTCTATTTAGCCTTACCTTAATTTTATATCGTTCTACATATTTTATCAAATAATATTTAACATATTATTAAATAAATTTTAAGTTTTAAGGCAATGTCAGCTATTAGCCCTGACCGTCTTGTACCATTTCAGCGGAATCAGCTTCCATTTGTTTCATAGCTTGATCAGCTGCTTCTTGGTGTTCACCTTGATCATCTAAAGATTCGCCTTGACGACCTTCTAATACAGCGTCAGCCATTTTACCAGTTAATAATTTAACAGCACGGATAGCGTCATCATTAGCTGGGATTGGGAAGTCGATTTCATCAGGATCACAGTTAGTGTCTACAGTTGCTACTACTGGGATACCTAATTTTTTAGCTTCTGCAATAGCGATACGTTCTTTTTTAGGGTCAATTACGAATAATGCACCTGGCATTTTAGGCATATCTTTGATACCGCCAAGGTATTTTTCTAATTTTTCCATTTCATGACGTAAGCCGATAACTTCTTTTTTAGGAAGAAGTTCGAATGTGCCATCTTCAGCCATTTTTTCAAGCTGTTTTAAACGTTTAACACGTAATTCGATAGTTTTGTAATTAGTTAACATACCACCTAACCAACGTTCGTTAACGTAGAACATGTTAGCGCGGATAGCTTCTTCTTTAACGGATTCTTGAGCTTGTTTTTTAGTGCCCACGAAAAGAATTACTTCACCGTTTTGAGCTACTTCACGAAGGAAATCATAAGCTTCTTCTACTTTTTTTACTGTTTTCTGAAGGTCGATGATATAAATACCATTACGTTCAGTGAAGATGAACTTAGCCATCTTAGGGTTCCATCTTCTAGTCTGGTGACCGAAATGTACGCCGGCCTCCAATAATTGTTTCATTGATACTACTGCCATGTTGGCACCTCCTGTTAATAAACCTCCGCAGCATCATATTCAATATAAATCAGGACAATTCCTGACACAGACATTGAATCAGACTGCGTGCGTAATTTTTCATACCTGAAAATTATAGCACATGAGGCACTAGTGTGACAAGAGGGTTTCATTAAAAATATTATGCATGAAATGTGCAATATAAGGTACAAAAATATGCCCCTTCTCTTACACACGAATTAATAAGGAACAAAGGTCCCTTCGAAATGTGTCACGATTTCTAAAAAAACTCCCACCCATTAACAATAGGTAGGAGGATTTTAGTATGGCTAAATTTTAATTAGAATATGCTTTTCTACATTTTTGTATGACCACCATACACATCGCGACTCTCTTTATCTTCGCTATTTACACGAATACGTTCTACTTTGTAACGATCACTTGGTTTACCATGAACTAAGTCCACACGGAATCTATCTGCTTTTTCAACAGCCACCATTTCTTGACCGAATTCTTCAGTAGCACGAGCCATATTACCATCAACAATAGCTCCATTTTGTAAAGCACGGTAAATAACAGCCGCAAATTCGTAGCGCGTCATAGATTGATTACCTTTAAATTCTCCATCTGGATAACCAACAAGCAGACCTTTAGACGCTAACTCTTTTACATATGCGTAGGCCCAATGATTTTCAGGCACATCTGGGAAGTTCACATTCATATTAACTGCATTAGATGAAATGTTAGCCTTATTACCTCGTTGCTGCGCTTCTAATTGATCAATACGAGCTTTTAATACTTCTATCTCTTTTGCCATAGCTACACGGGAACGTGAAACACCACTACTTTGACCAATATTAAAGTTAAGGCCAGCAGAAATCATATTTTCACCATTGCCCGTAGAAGACGCTACATTTACCATCACATCTTCATTAGGACGATAAAAAGCACCTACTGCCATTGCATTAGCATTACCATAATTGCCGTAACCTACAGAGAAACTCCATTTATCATCAGGATTAAAATCAAGTGGATGTAAGCCTGCTAAGGCCGCTGCACCAGCGCCCACTTTGTCCATGCGGTTATCTAAGCTATTAATACGACCATTTACGCCATTTACACGATTATTTAGATCGCTAATTTGCTCTGTATGAGTATTGATAGTTTGCGTATTATTAGCAACCTGCGATTTTAAATTCGTAATATCGCCTATATTAATTTGTACTTGACTATTTAGATTTGTAATAGTATCGCCAAGCTTACTAATATTATTCGTATTATTGGTAATGGAATTCTTAATGTCATCAGCTAATGCAACAGTAAAGGTATGTTTAGTCTCATTGCCCTCTGCATCTGTACCAGCTGGCGTTTCTGTTACGATAATGCCATTGCCTTGTTTTACATCGACTGCATTAGCATTTACATATTCTCGAACTGAAGTTTCTACCGATTTTAATTGCGCCACATTCACTGCATCACTATCATCAGAACCAGCTGCTACATTCGTAATTTGTCGAGTAGCTCCGTCATTACCTACAGATACTGCACCTAGTTTCCCTTTTACTGTAGCTGCAATAGCCGCTTTAGCAGTGTCAGTACTATTCGCTGCCCCATAAACTTGATTATTAGCGGAGCTTGCGGTGTTCGTCACCGTTACATCACTTAAAGCACCACGAGTAGATACCGACGCACTACCTAGCGCCACCCCACCAGCTACAGAGCTCTTAGCATTATGACCTACAGCTACACTATCAGCTTCTGTACTTGTAGCATTACGACCTACTGCAATAGTATCGGTATTATTTGCTAGCGCGTCAGTGCCCACAGCTACAGAATAATCACCTGATGCATTCCATTGTCCCAATTCAGTAGCATATGTACTGGTTTCACCACCTTTAGTATTCCAGGTTTTTACACTTTTAGTGGAAGATCCAAGAGCAATAGCATTTTTACCACTCGCACCAGCGCCCCAGCCAGCCGCTAAGGATTGTGCACCAGTAGCAGCTGCCCCAGAGCCTAAGGCAGCAGACTGCATACCTAATGCTTCAGCACCATTCCCTAAGGCAGTAGCCTGTATACCAGAGGCATAACTATGGGTACCCACAGCACTAGCTGCATAGTTCATTGCCTTAGCATCATCTCCCAAAGCTGTAGTTTGACTGTGCAAAGCATAAGCTTTATAGCCTAATGCCGAAGCACCCCAGCCAGATGCTTTTGTATCGCCCCCAATAGCTACAGCATTATTACCTTGATTTTCTAATTCACCTAAGCCAGTCAAATACTGCTGATTGTCAATTCGCAAATTATCAATTTTAGCTTTTAATTCCTTGGCATCCTCGTCAATGCTCGCATTGTACACCTTAGCATTTTGCCCATATACAGTACTTTTTACGCCATGGCCCCAAGCCCCATCGCCAATAACAGTAGAACTATCCCCAGTAGCACTTACATTATTGCCAATAGCTACTGAATTATAGCCCTCTGCCTTAGCCGTAGTCCCTACAGCAATCGCTTGGCTCCCTGATGTATAGGCATTAGTTCCAATAGCAATGGCATTTTGACCACTAGTCTTAGCTTTACCACCATTTGAAAGGTTATCTCTGTAATCTGAATCTCTAACTACGTTAGCATTATAGCCAATAGCAATAGCATTAGCTGCAATTTCATCAATCTGTGCAGATGTCCCTGTAGCAATACTGCGAATTGCTTGCCCTTTGGCTTCATAACCTGTGGCAATACTGCTAGCCCCTTTAGCTATAGCTCCATTGCCAGTAGCCAAAGAGTTTTCACCAGCAGATTCTGCATTAGGTCCTATAGCTACACTATTATAGCCTGTATCTTTTGGAAGTGCTTCCGTAGAATAAACACTAATATAATCTGTTGCCCCTTGTACTTCATAACCATTCCACAAAGAACCAACTGCACTTAATACCAATAGCGCAAGTATTTGCTTACTTTTTCGTTTCATTCTATCACCTAAATTACTACACACAAAATATCACTTATTATTTTATTTTCATATTATAATTTATACTAATTTGTTTTTCAAGTAATCATTCATTATTTTATAACAATTCATAAATTCCTAAAATGCAAAATTAATCTAGCCTATATTTATCAGGAGTTATTAAGCACCATAAAATTCAGTTAGCATATAGGAATTTATCAACAAACTATAATTAAATATACTCTACAAGATATAAACTCTTAAGTCTTCATATTTTATAATATACATTATTTTTATATGTATTTAATATTTTTGTTTATGCATATAAACCCGATTAAGATCTAGATATCCTATATCGAACTAATACATGCTACTCAAGCAGTATTTAATCTTTAAACTACAGCCTCAAATATCTTTTCTAAAAAAATAAAAAGGTGATTTCCTAATAAGAAAGCGCTTTGTAAAAGCTAATCTAAAGGAAATCACCTTATTAAATTATTAATCTATTAAATTCTAGAAATTGTTAAACTTCTTATAAGCCTAATTTACTCATCATGCAATGTAGTAAACAATGTCAGCTTATATATTACATAAATAAATTTAAGATTTCTACACCAATTAAACCACATACGGCAATGGCAGTTTCTACAGCACACCAAGTGCGAACTGTTTGTTTTACTGTTAAACCAAAGAATTCTTTAAACAGCCAGAAGCCTGGATCATTTGGTGGGCTGAAAATTACACTACCGGCACCTACAGCCAATACCATAAGTTCAGGACTTACACCAGTCATAGGAATTAATGGTGCCACAATACCACCAGCTGTTAAAGCAGCCACTGTAGCAGAGCCAACAGCAATACGAATAACGGCAGCAATAATCCATGCTAAGAGTAATGGCGATAAATTAGCCCCCATCACAAGGGATCCAATATAATTACCTACACCACTATCAATAAGCACTTGTTTTAAAGCACCACCAGCACCAACAATAAACAAAATCATAGCTACTGTTAAAATTGCTTTTTCAGAAGTTTCCATGATTTCTTTAGTTGTTTTGCCACGAGCATAACCAAAAGTATAAAAAGCTACCATAATAGAAATTGTTAATGCTACACTTGGATCGCCAATAAAGTTAAAGATATGCATAATTGGCGCATCTTTAGGAATACCCATCATTTTACCAACAGCACTAATAGCCATTAAAATAACCGGTGTTAACGCTGTTAAAATACTGCTCATAAAAGAAGGCATTTCTTCATCAGTGAAGTTTTTATCATTATGAAGCCCTTCTGGGATTTCAGTTTTAATATCTTTAACCGTATTATACAATAAAGGTCCCGAAATAATAACAGTTGGAATGCCGATAATTAATCCATAAATTAAAGTTTTACCAATATCAGCATTAAAAATAACGGAAATCGCCGTAGGACCTGGATGCGGTGGCAAAAATCCATGAGTTACTGACAATGCCGCTGCCATAGGAATACCCACTTCTAACAAAGGAATATCTGCAGCTACGGCAATCGTAAATACCAAAGGAATTAAAAGCACAAAACCAATTTCATAAAATAAGGCAATACCTACAATAAATCCAGTCAAACAAACTGCCCATTTTACATTTTTACGGCCAAACATATTGATAAGGGTAGTAGCAATTCGTTGAGCCCCACCACTATCAGCCATCAATTTACCAAGAATGGCACCAAAACCAACAACGATAGTTAAACCACCTAATGTTGACCCTAAGCCTTTTTGAATGGTAGGGAAAATTTTATCGATTGGTAACCCTTCTCCAAAGGCCAATAAAATACACACTAAAATAAGAGATAAAAAGCTATTTAACTTCACTTTTACAATCAGGAAGAATAATAGCACGATGCCTAATGCCAAAATAACCAGTGGCATAAGAGCGCCTCCTTTCAAACTACACATTTCACAAACGACGAGGCCCCATAGTAAAACACCCTAACAAAACTGAGATAACAAATATACTCTCTCTCTAAAAACTCAGTATTACAATCCTGTAAGCTATTCAATCTCAAATAATAAGTACTAAACTATAAACGATTAAATGGATGTTCTTGCTGGAAGTTAACAAGACGAGCTAAATCATCCTTCATATTAGTATATAAAGATTCATAAATTCTAAATAATTCATCATAAATTTCACGATTAGCCGTTTTTGGTGTATATACTTCTTGAGCTGTAACTAACGTGGCCGTATCTTTAATATCTTTTAAGGTACCATCAGAGATAAAGCCTAAAACAGCAGCCCCAAACGAAGCGCCTTCACTATTAGTTGGTAATGTAATAGACTCATTAAATACATCAGCCATGATTTGTAACCATAATTCTGATTTTGTAAAACTACCGCTAACACGAATGTCTTTTACTTCTTCAAAATCACGCAAAGCTTGTAACACGCAAAGCAAGCTATAGCAAATTCCTTCCATAGTTGCTCGAATCATATAAGAACGACTATGATTTAACGATAAACCAATAAAAGCACCTCGCAAATCAGAATTCCAGTACGGCGCCCGTTCACCAGTAAAGAATGGCATCAAAAGTAGTCCGCCCGAACCAGCAGGCACATGACGAGCTTTCATCGTCATCAAATCATAAGGATCCACATCCAGTTGCTCCATTTGAGACCCATGCAAGTGAAGAATTCGGTCACGCATCCAACGCATAATAATGCCACCATTATTAATCGCACCACCAGCAACCCACATATTGTCAGTTAGATTGTAACACCAAGTTCTTTGGTTCTTATCCATGCGAGCTTTTTCAGTTAACATACGAATAGCGCCACTAGTGCCAATTGTACAACTTAATTGCCCGGCTGACACTGCACCAATTCCCACATTAACTAATACACCATCAGTAGCGCCAATTACTACTGGCAAGCCAGCAGGTAAACCTAAGCGTTTTGCAACGTCTGGAACTAATTCATTGCTATGAGTTGTAGATACAACCTCTGGTAAACGGTCTTTAGTAATTCCTAGGAAATCAAGAATTGTTTCATCCCAACATTCTTTATGCGCATTATATAAGCCACTACTACTTGCTACTGACTTATCAGTTACCCATTCCCCTGTCAAGTTGCGGAAAATAAAATCTTTAATCGAACCAATATGTGCCATTCTATCAAAAATAGAAGGTTGGTTTTCCTTTACCCACAAAATTTTTGCCAAAGGATAACATGCATGAAGTGGACAGCCTGTATTAAAATAAAATTCTTTACATTTAGGATCTAATTCTAAACGGCGTACAATGGCAGCACTACGACTATCTGCCCAAGTCATCATATTTCCTAGAAGTTGAAAATTTTCATCTTGAGGAATAAAACTATGCATAACTGAACTCAAAGCCAATCCCGAAATGGTCACTAATTTATACTGTAGTTCAGCGACTGTCCCCTTTACCACTTCCTCTACAGCATCATAAATTTGTTGCGGATTTTGCTCTGCCCAGTCATACTGGGGTGTTTCTAAACTATAAAAAGCCTCCGTAGTGGCTACGGCTTTGCCAGTTGAAGTATAAGCAGTAGCACGCACACCAGTAGTACCAACGTCTACACCTATCCAAACGGGTTCTTTTACTTTTAAGGTCATTATAACCGCCTCTTTTCATTTGCTTATTAGTGATTATTTACTGTTGTAGTATAAAGATTATACTGTTATACTACAACGATTATCACTGCCAGCTCTTAATCTTAACCAAATAAACTCATTTGCTCATCTTCAGGCAAGTCGCCAAAACAGCCTAAATCACGCATAGTTGCCAAAATACTTTCTGAAATCTTACAACGACGCTGCAAATCTTTCACCGATGTAAATGGGCTCTTTTCACGTTCAGCCACAATAGCATCAGCTACTTTTTCACCCAAACTATCTACGGCTACAAATGGTGGCAACAACGCCCCGTCATGAATTTTGAAACGATGTGCATCCGAATGATTTAAGTCCGCTACTAAGAAATTAAAACCACGCTGTTTCATTTCCATAGACACTTCTAAAGCGCTCATCATATCCTTATCTTTATTAGACGCTTTTCTATCTAAAGCTTTTAAACGTTCAAACTCAGCCCGTTGTACTTCTAAGGAGCTAGCCATAATTTTCATATCATACGCCTTAGCTCGAATAGAATAATAGGCTGCATAAAAAGCTAATGGATAATTAATCTTGAACCAAGCGATACGGAACGCCATCATAACATACGCTACGGCGTGAGCACGTGGGAATAGATAGGAGATTTTCTTACAAGAATCAATAAACCAATCAGGAATACCACCGGCCCGCATTTGGTCCTCATAATCTGTTTCCTTTTCCCCTACCTTATTGAGTTTATCTATGCCCTTACCTTTACGCACATTTTCCATAACTTTAAAGCAAGTCAATGGCTCAATGTCTCGATGCATTAAAAAGTTCATAATGTCATCACGAGTAGAAATTGCTTCATTCAATTTGCAAGTGCCATTTTTAATCAGCGTTTGTGCATTGTCTAGCCACACATTCGTTCCATGTGAAAAACCAGAAATTCGAACTATATCAGAAAAATGTTGTGGTTTTGAATCTTCCAGCATGCGCCGCACAAAGCCCGTACCACACTCAGGTACTGCTAATGAAGCTACTTTATCCCCCATTAACTGCTCTGGTGTTAAACCAATGGCTTTAGTCGAGGAAAATAAACTCAAGGTTTCAGGATCATCAAATGGTATTGTCTGAACATCTACGCCTGTAATATCTTCTAACATACGAATAATAGTAGGATCATCATGGCCCAGAATATCAAGTTTAGTCATACAACCTTCAAAAGAGTGATAATCAAAATGAGTCGTTATAATGCCGCTATCTTTTTTATTCGCTGGATATTGTACTGGCGTAAACTGATGCACATCCATATCACGTGGACAAACCATAATACCGCCTGGATGCTGACCTGTTGTATTTTTAACGCCCGTAACACCTTTAGCTAGTGCTTCAAGGAAGCCTTGACGCGCTTGAATATCCTGAGCTTCAGCATATTTCTTTACATAACCAATAGCTGTTTTTTCAGCAATCGTACCAATCGTACCTGCCCGGAATACATTATCACGACCAAATAATTCTTCTGTATACTTATGAGCGCGAGGCTGATAATCACCAGAGAAGTTAAGGTCAATATCAGGTACTTTATCACCATTAAAACCCATAAAAATCGCAAATGGAATATCGTGACCATTCGTATTAAGGGGCGTACCACATTCCGGACAATTCTTGCGTGGCAAATCAAAGCCCCCTGCATATTCGCCTTTTTCAAAAAACTCACTATGCTTACAATTTGGACAAATATAATGCGGTGGCAATGGATTTACTTCTGTAATATCTGCCATAGTAGCTACAAAAGAGGACCCTACCGAACCACGGGACCCTACCAAATAACCATCATCCAAGGATTTACGTACTAATTTATGAGCAATGAAGTATAACACGCCATAGCCATTACCAATAATACGAGTCAACTCATAATCCAAACGATCAGCCACAACTTTTGGTAAAGGATCTCCATAAATATCTTTTGCCTTTTTATAACACATCTCTGTGAGTTCATCATCGGCCCCTTCGATTTTAGGTGAATAAGTCTTACCTTGTGGAACTGGCTGTAAGGTATCAATGCTATCATTAATCATACGAGAATTCGTAACAACAACTTCATAGGCTTTTTCTTCACCTAAATATTTGAATTCTTCTAACATTTCATCCGTTGTGCACAAATATAAAGATGGTGTACGCTCAATATCTTTAAACCCAGATACAGTAAGCATAATCTGCCGATAAATTTTCTCATCATCATTCAAATGATGGACGTCACATGTAGCCACAACTGGCTTATTTAATATTTCACCGATTTCTACTACTTTTTTATTTATATCAACTAAAAAAGATTCTTCGCGAATCTGCTCCCCAGTTCGTCTATCATATAGTAAGAATCGGTTATTTTCTAATGGCTGGATTTCTAAATAATCATAGAAAGAGGCAATTTCTAATAAACGCTCCTGTGATTCCCCTTTTACAATAGCGCGAATTAATTCACCCGCTTCACAGGCAGAGCCAATAATAATACCTTCTCTATGATCTTCAATCACCGCTCTTGGCAAGCGTGGACGGCGTTTATAATACTGTAAGTGGGAAATGGTAATCATCTTATACAAATTACGAAGCCCTACTGTATTCTTCGCTAATAAGATAATATGTGAACGAGTATCATTTTCTTCATCTTCAATGAGATAGCCTTCCACACCATAGATAACTTTAACCCCTAATTTACCAGCAATATCTTGCGCTTCTGGAAAAGCTTGAATAACACCATGGTCAGTAATAGCTACTGCTGGATGACCCCAATCTTTGACTGTTTGAAGTAACTCTTTGACATTAACTAAGGCATCACGATCACTCATTTTAGTATGCAAGTGTAATTCTACACGAGAATCAGCTCTATTTTCTGTGCGCTTTCTTTCCTTTTTTAACTCTTGAATACTGCGCAAACTAAAGATGTAATCTTTTTCAAATTTATCATCATAGTTTACATCCCCTTGCACACGCACACCCTTAACTTTTTCCATTGTTTTTAAGAGTGTTTCAGCATCTTCATAATTATCTACAAATTTTACAAACTGAATACTATTCGTGCCATCTACAATACTACCTTTAATAAGGCCTTTTTCTGTCTTTGTCTTAATTAATACTAAGCCAACAAAAATCCCCTCAAAGATTGCATTATTCATTTCTTCATTCACTGAAGCAATAGGTAGGGAATCGCCTTCAATAGTTGGTCCTAATAACATACCAGGATCCGTCACATCCCGCTTAAAACTGCGACGTCGTTTGCCCTTATAGGCAAAACCGCTTTCACCGCTACTACCACTAATGGGCACTGTCGATTTTGCCGGCACATAATCACAATACACGGGATCTTCATACATAGGAATTGGTTCATCAGCGGCTGTAGCAAAGGGAAAAAACTCATCCTCAAAACTAGCATCCATTGCCTCAAGCCTATCTATAGCTATCATTTCATCTGGCATAGTACTGTCATAATAAATTTGAGTTGCTAGCGCTTGTTCCTCTGCAATTTCTGCATCAGTAAGCTTGAGTTCTAGCTCTTCTCTATGTTGCTCTTCTAATTCAGCAATTAACTCAGCAATATCACAACCTCCAGCAAAACAATATTCCTCAGCCGTATGATCATGAATTGGTTCACTGTCCCAGTCATACACAAAGACAGTAGATTCATAGGCTTCAACTTGTTTAGCTTGAATTTGTTTTTCCTTATACCAATGATCTAACTTACTATGTAATAATTTAAATGCTTCCTCTGAGGACAGCACATTTTTAACTTTTATAGACTTATCATCGCTCTCAATAAGCATCGCTGTTTCTTGCTTAGCTTTGGGAACTATATGATAGCGTACTTTCATGACTATCCTTCTTTCTTACTACGTAATTACTCTGCCGTTTCGCTTTTCACCGGTTCAGACTTTCTGGTATCACTACTCGTATCCGTGCTCTCTTGTTTAGCCGAATCAGTGTCTGCTTTCTTAGGTTCTACCTCTTTCTTAGCATCTACCGCTTTATTAGGACGAACTATAATCGTTGTTTCAGGGTCATAGGTAGAATTAAAGCTATCTGTTGTAGTCCGCCCATCCTTATACGTCAATTGAACCGTTGTATTTACACTTAAGCCATCATGTCCAGCCTGTTTAACTTCTTCTTTAGTTACGGCTGGATCAATAGTTACTTGAGTCTCATGAGGAATAGCCGTTTCACCACCTACTACAACTGAAGCATTTGTTGGTTCATCAGCCGCAAAGCCCAAAATACTAATTGTCAAAGTGTCACCTATCGTATGGGCTAATACATAAATCGGATGTTCATACGGATTACTAAATACAAAGTCAATGTATCCATAAGCTACTGTTGCATCACGTCCAGCCGAAATATAACCAACTGGTGCATAATGAGGCACCCTTTCTTCAATCGTCATCCCTGATAATAAAGCAGAATTAAATAAAGTAGAGCTAACTTGACAAATTCCCCCGCCAATGCCAGGCACTAATTTACCGTCCATAAATACTGGAGCATCATCATATCCCGCTTCAGCAGTACGCTCACCAACAATTACATTAAAGGAAAACTTTTGGTGTGGCTGTATTACTACATTATTAATTTTATCAGTAGCTAATTGAATATTATGTGTACGACTTGTATCCCCAGAGTTAAAAGTAGTGCTATACGTTCCTAAAACAGTATTAATGCCCTTTAAATCTTCCGCCGTTATTTTAGGATTAGCTTGCTCATCAATTACTAAAGCTAAGGTTGTTACTTCGCCTTTAGCTAATTGTTCTTGCAAATTGGCTACCGTTTTAGCAATGTCTAAACGCTGTCCAGCAATTTCTTTATGCAGTACAACTTTGCCATCTTCTACTGTCAAATAGGCATCATGTCCACTTTTAGCAATCTCTTTATTATAGGTCTGTAGCAACGCTTCTAGGGCCGGAACATTTACATCATACACAATAGATTTAGAAACAGGCTTCACTAATGCTTGCCAACGATTAACAATATATTCTTCCATAGAAGGTTCATAGCCATAAGACATAATGCTTTCAATGGTTTTATTTACATTTGGTTTTACCCCAATATCAGCTAAGGCCACTTTCGTTTCTTTACCATTTTTCCATTTTACAGTCATATGAGTTGGTGCTTTAGAAGCTTCCGACTCTATAATAGCTACTAATTCTTCTTTATCCACTCTAGATACATCTTGTCCAGCTAGTTGCATACCTTGAATCACATTGCCTGTTGGATATAAAAAAGCGCCTGCACTAATCGATACAAGACCTAATACAGCACCTGCTATAATACCAATTTTACGTTTCATATAAACCCCCACAGCCTATTCAGCACAATAGGCTAAACATAAATCTTTAAAATACGACACTGACCCTTCACCACGACGACTATCACGCATTACTTCGTATAAACCACGTAATAATTTCGCCAAGGCACGAATTGAAATTTGTTGACTTTGACGATAAGCAAGTGTAATGGGATATGCTTTTACGTTTGACCCAGCTTCTTTAAACAATTCTTGTACCGCCCGCTCACTTAAGCCACTACTTCTACACTCACTTACCATAAGCTGTAAACGTAATTGACCTTCAATATATGACATAGCCCGTTCTACTTCTTTATTTTGTAGCATATAAGGAAATAGAGCTAATAAAGTGTTTACATCTTTTCTAAAGAGAGCTTCTTTAAATAAAAAAATATTTTTCGCTCCATAGTCACTACCATTAGCAATTAAAAAGTCCTGCGTAATTTGACCTTTTGGTGGTAATAATAAAAAATAACGATCAAATTCAGTCCGTAAAAAGCTAACTGGTACATCTTGCCAAAGTTCTAATAAATGATGAATATATTCCATCCCATCAGCACTCATAGTAAAGCCATGAGATTTACAATATGTTTGTAACCATGTAACAATTTCAGGCCCTTTTAATCGTTCACAGGCCTCATTAGGAACAGCTTTTAAGAAATCCTTATTCGCCTTTAACCGTTTATCTATTGTCTCATGATATAACAATAAAACGGGATGATTCCCATCGTAAGTTAACAACATATCATAAACTTGCTGCCACTCATCACTCACTTTTTTATTCGCTTTAGCAAAAATAGGTATATTGACCAGACAATATAAGGTTGGTTCCCCGAATAAAGAGTCTTCACTTAGTTTTTCACATATACGCCTTGCGCCCACTTCATCATTTAACATTTGAACTGTTAAATCCGAATGGACCTTTAAAAAGGCTTGCTTTTTTTCTTCTATGAGCTGTGACTCATCACCATATAGTAACTGTATCGCCATAGCTTCTCCTACAATAAAAAATCCGGGATCACAGTTGTGCCCGTAATATATCGATTTTCATCGGCTGGATCTACGTCTACTTCACTCCGTTTATTTCCATTCGACCAATACACAAGGACAGGGAAACTATTCGCTTCATCTCGATTATGAGACGTGGCTAAAACGGCATTTGTAGTTCCAACAATATATGATTTCATCTCTTTTAATTTTAGATGTTTTTTACTGTTTTGTCCATTACTGAATAGGAATCCTCCATGCGCGCCCCTTGCAATTACGGCATTAGGTTGCTCCTCAAAAATGCCATTAAAATCTCCAGTCCATTGCCCAATATAAATGTCTTCATTGATTTGACTTTTATGTAAATCCTGAAATGACCAATGCAGTGAAGTCATTAAAGGTTCTAAATTAGTGTCTTCAGTTTGCTTTACTCCCCCTAAAGAAATTTGCTGCGGTTTAGTAATCCCATAATAATGTACAGCATTAACAATGGCGCCCTGTGATACACGAGATAAGGTTTTTCCTTCCGTCGCTACATGAAGCCAACCGACTCGCCCTTTAAAAGGTTCTTCCTTTACCACCAAAAAAGCGGCGCCTTGCGATAGTGGAATTATATGAACATATACAGACCTTTGAAATATACTATGTATTGGTAATAACAATAAGGCCATAAGCCCCATGACAATCATTGCTTCGCGCCACCAATAGAGCATTCTTGATTCTGAAAAATAATAATATAAAAATCGACAACCTAATATATAAAGAGAACCTGCCATAATAGTTAAAGCGCCCCAATAATTAACAAAGCCAGGTATATTAGCAATAGAAAAATTTAAGAATAAGGCTCCTTTTAAAAGCCATGCTAGAACATTCCAACCTAATGATATATCCACTATTAAATTCATTAAAAGTAATATAGCTGCCCCTAAAATAGCTAAATCTAAAATAGGACCTACTAAAATAGCCGCTATAAAAGCGCCTAAGCCCATTAAGTGAAAATAATATAATTGCAATGGATATATCAATAATTGCGCACTTATACATAAACTTAGTGGCCCCATTACATAGGGCCACCCCTTTGGTAACCGCTGGTAGATACTACGACCAAATAACAAAATTCCATAAGTAGCACCAAAAGATAATTGAAAACTAACATCCATCAATAATAATGGCTCCATACATAATAGTACTGCAGCACTTATATGTAAGGCTTGTCGACTTTGATATAATCGCCCTTCAATAATCCCAAGCCCCATAATAATTCCCATGAGAGCAGACCTTACCACTGGTGGATTATACCCAACTATTGAGCAATATAAAATTACGAATATAATAGCGCCATAAGTCGCTCGTCTTTTACTAATACCGAGCCATGAAGCTACTACGAATAAAAAGCCAAATAAAAGTGCTACATGGGAGCCAGATACGGATAAAATATGAATTAACCCTGTTTTTGCAAATGAATCCATAATCGTTTCATCCAATGAATTATAGCCACCACCGAGTAATAAACTTTGACTCATCTCTCCAAGCGCTCCTGGCAAATGAGCCTTCAATACATCACCACATTCATAACGAAGAAACCCTAACATGCCCATTATTGAATTACTTATTTTCGTACCCCAAGGTAACTCTTTCATCGGGACAAGGCCTACCATATCACCTTCATACAAAGTCCCCATTCTATGATCAGTAATATAACGAGCTCGTAAATCAATACGCCCTTCCTCGGGCGCAAACTTTGTTTTGCTAATACTACCTTTAACCGCTATATATTGACCTGGCAAAATTTTGTTAAACAGCACTGTTTTAGACGGCACAATATAAGCAACAATAGTCCCTTCAGCTGGTAATTGACAGTTTCCAATTGTTTCTTTTTGCGGATCCATGGCAACTAATTCACCGGTTAAATGCCAATAAGAATTTCCATTTACAGTAGCTATTTCTGGTAAGTTTGTTACTCGCAAGGTATAAATTCCTGTAGCCCCCACATAATAAGGGTTAATCCCCCTATAATTATCTATTGTTTGTTGAGTTCGATACATGCCAAAGCCTAATAAACTAATTATTATTAAAATGACAACTACTAAACTATGCCATGATGTAGCGCCTGTCCTAACTAACTGATAAGAATTACTAAATTGGAACAAATTAACATAAATATACTTACTCTTGCCATTCTTTTTATATCGCTGTAATAGTAGCCAAATAAAATACCAAGAACTGTTTAATAGAACGATCATAGGATTAGTAAACTCATAAGACATTCCATAAGCTATTACAATCCCCCAGGCTGGTGCTAACCACAACAAAGCACCCCATTCTGTAATAGTAAAAAAATAGAGTCCGGCCTGAATGGCTTGTTTTAAATAGTTATATAGTATGTTAACTTTAGCCTGCACGTCATACTGCCTCCTCTATACTGTCCAATGTAGTTTAAAATTTACAACCAATCATTAAAATACTAAGCTATTAAAATAATACGTAACTCTAAATTAGTTAAATAAATCCAGTTACTACCTTACCTGTTTTAAACCGTTATATGAGGTGCTAATTTTTTAAAGGTAGCTTCACCAATTCCTTTAACCTTCTTTATGTCTTCTATAGACTTAAATAAACCACTTTGTTCTCGATAGGCAATAATTTTCTTTGCCGTTCCAGGTCCAACGCCCGATAGTTTAACTAACTCTTGTTCATTAGCTGTATTGATATTAATTTTCTGCTTCCGTAATAATTCTTCAGGATTACCCATGAAGTTAAATGCTACATGAATATGACTACCACTACTTGCCTTTTCAGCTAAATTAATAGTATCTACAGATGCATAAGGTAATAAACCGCCACAAGCTTGAATCATATCCCCTACAGTTTGGCCTTCCTGCAATTTATATAAACCTGGTGTTTCCACCGCACCAGTAATATACACATATTCATTATCACCACTTGATGTTTCAACCTGTTGCGATCTATTTTGTGTTTGTGTTGCTACAGCAGTGGCTTCAGTGCTATTCATTTGCGTCTCTGAATCTGTTATAATAGGCCGTAGTACCAAAAGGTACACTAAGCAAACCAGCCCAAGACAAAGGCAAAATTTTTTATGTGCTTTTATTAATTCCATATTACATTCCTCCTACCTATGGTGATGACTACTAAGAGTTTCTTTTTTATTAAAGAAACTCCTGCTAATTCACACCATTGGTATGAATTCACTCTAGGAATGTGAGTAATATAGAAGCCAGTTTATAAATTTACTTTATACTCATTTATATATATGAAAGGAAACTATCATGGAAACAATTCGTTTACAAAAATATGCCCAAGCCCTCTTAACAACAGGTGTAAATTTACAAAAAAATCAAACCTTAGTAATCAATGTAGATGTAGAAAATCAAGATTTTGCACTCATCGTGACCCAAGAAGCATATGCCTTAGGAGCTAAAGAAGTAGTCCTCAATTGGCGTTCTACAACTATTGGCAAAGAGCGTCTACTTCATGCAGCCGATGAAGTATTAGCTAACCCAGCTCCTTGGATTCCAGAATACTACAAAACCTATGTAGAGGCAGGTGCTGCCTTTTTATCTTTAATCAGCGCCAATCCGAAAGCCCTTGCAGGCGTACCATCTGAGCGCATTGCCAGTCAGTCACGCAATCTTAATAAGGTGCTCCATTTTTATCATGAAGCGATTATGGATTCTACGCTTACTTGGTGTGTAGCTTCTGTAGCCACCTTGCGTTGGGCTGAACTTCTTGGCTTCACTGGTACTAATGAAGAAAAAATTGATGCTCTTTGGAGTGAAATTTTCACCTTATGCCGAATTGAAAATGTAAGTAAGGAAGAAGAATTAACCCCTCATTTAAACCGCTTAGAAACACGCACCAAATCCATGAATCAGCATCATTTTCAATCACTACACTACACTTGCTCCAACGGAACAGACTTGACGATCACCTTACCTAAAAATCATCTGTGGCAAGGTGGTGCGGAAGCCTCCAAAAGCGGTATCATATTTGATGCTAACATCCCTACTGAAGAAGTCTTTACAGCCCCTCAATACGATGGTGTAAATGGTATTGTCTATAGTACTAAACCACTCATCTATCAAGGCAATGAAATCAATGAATTCCACTTTACTTTTGAAAATGGTAAAATCGTCGATTATGATGCCAAAGTTGGTCGAGAACATCTTAAACATCTCATTGAAACCGATGAAGGTTCTGCTTATTTAGGTGAAATCGCCTTAGTTGATCACTATTCACCAATTAGCCAATCTAATCGCATCTATTATGAAACGCTCTTTGATGAAAACGCCTCCTGCCACTTAGCCATTGGCGCGGCTTATCCTACTTGCTTAGCCAATAGTGATGGTCTTAGCAAAGAAGAATTAAAAAAAGAAGGCCTTAACTACTCCTTGACTCATGTAGACTTTATGATTGGACATGAGGATATGGATATAGAAGGAATTACGGCTACTGGTGAAGCCGTAACAATTATGAAAAAAGGTCAGCTTCTCATATAATAGTTAAATAAATGCAGTAAGCAAAGCTTCGTTCCGAGTTCTTTCGAACAGTCGCTTAGCTTTTGTTGTCCTGTTTCTTTTTTACCTCCACACACCGCTGTCTTTAACGCTATACTTGCTTTGCTACAGTTGTTTTCTCTAAAGTAAGTAGAAAGAAGCCGAACAGCGAAATCCGTACGACTTTGTTCGTGAGAACTCGGAGTGAGGATTTGCTGTTCGGCTTCCTTTATCATCTTATTTAGAGTACAACTACAGCCACAAATTATAGGTTAATATTCAAGGTGCGCCCTGTAGGTATATATTCACTAATCTGTACACCTGCGGTTCGTAACATACGTTTTGAGGCGATTACTTCTGGTGTATCTTTATATTTATCTTGCCAATAAATCACTTCGCGAATACCGCTTTGTATAATAGCCTTAGCACATTCATTACAAGGGAATAAGGTAACATAGATTTTACTGCCTTCCAAAGAACCACCACGGTAATTTAATATGGCATTCAATTCACTATGAACGATATAAAAATACTTATTATCTTTGTCAGCATCACGGCCCCAAGCAAATTCATCATCACTACAACCGCAAGGCATACCATTATACCCAATGGACAAAATTTTATTATCCTCGCTAACTATGCAAGCCCCTACTTGTGTATTTGGATCTTTAGAGCGCTGCGCCGCCAAAATAGCCACGCCCATAAAATATTCATCCCATGTTATATAATCACTGCGTTTTGGCATGTGACACCTCCTATATTAATTCACAACTTCTAACTTTTAGAATTTAACTCACTACTTCTAACTTCTAACTTTTAAATTTAACTCATTAATTCTATTCTTATCTAACTACTTATTTATTATTGTATAAAAAAGCTCACAAAGTCAATATATTAACTTTGTGAGCTTTTCGTTTTATTTTACAACAATATTTACAATTTTATTTGGAATAATAATTACTTTAGCCACTGTTTTATCAGTAGTAAATTCTTTTACTCGATCCAAATCTAAAGCTAATGCTTCTAGTTCTGCTTTAGGCATGTCTACAGGAATTGTAATCTTATCACGAACTTTACCATTAACTTGAATAGCAATTTCAATTTCATCAATTACCAGAGCAGCCTCTTCATAAACAGGCCAATCTTGTTGGTGAATACTACCTTCAAAACCAACTTCATGCCACAACTCTTCTGTAATATGTGGCGTAAATGGAGCTAAAAGTAATAATAATTTTTGTACTAATTCATTAGCTAACTCAGCTTGTACTGTTTCATGAGAGTCTTTGAACTGGTACATTGCATTAACTAATTCCATAATACTTGAAATAGCCGTGTTAAAGTTGAATTTACCGTCTAAATCTTCAGTAACTTTTTTAATTACACGGTGTAATTCACGACGTAAAGCAAATTCTTCTTTCGATAATTTTTCACTGTGTCCTGTTTTAACCATTTGCTGATAAGCATCAACAATACGCCATACACGATTTAAGAAACGATAGGAGCCTTCTACCCCTTCATCGCTCCAATCAAGATCACGTTCTACTGGAGCCGCAAATAAAATGAATAAACGAGCTGTATCAGCGCCATATTTAGCTACAATTTCTTCTGGCGAAACAACATTGCCCTTTGATTTAGACATCTTGCTACCTTCTTTAAGAACCATGCCTTGAGTCAACAAACCTCTAAATGGTTCATCATAGCTAACAAGACCTAAATCATGAACTACTTTTACAAAGAAGCGAGAATATAACAAATGCAAAATAGCATGTTCAATACCGCCAATATACTGGTCAACATTCATCCAGTAATCAGCCAATTTTTTACTAAACGCTTCTTTATCATTACGAGCATCTGCATAACGCAAGAAATACCAAGAGGAATCAATAAACGTATCCATTGTATCAATTTCACGATGTGCTTCGCCACCACAGCAAGGACAAGTAGCTTTTACAAAGTTTTCAGATGTAGCCAATGGAGATATAGCACCACCGTCAAATACTACATCTTCTGGCAAACGCACTGGCAATTCTTCTTCAGGTACCAATTGTTCGCCGCACTTATCGCAGTATACTACTGGAATTGGCACACCCCAATAACGCTGACGTGAAATCAACCAATCACGCAAGCGATAGTTCACCATTTTGCGTCCAATACCACGTTCTTCAAAATGCTTAATAATGGCTTCTCGAGCATCAGCAGATGTCATGCCATCATATTCACCAGAATTAATGAGCACACCATCTTCATGAACATCACTCGTCCATTCATCAAAAGTCCAAGTGTGCTCTTTGTTTTGAACAACAGGAAGAATTGGCAAATTATATTTACGAGCGAACTTATTATCTCGTTCATCGTGAGCTGGCGAACCCATAACAGCACCAGTACCATAATCAACTAATACATAGTTTGCAATCCAAATTGGAATATCTTTGCCTGTCATTGGATGTTTTGCATACGCTCCTGTGAAAAGACCTTCTTTTTCCACATCAGTAGAAGTACGATCAATTTCATTTAAATTACGCACTTTATGAATGAACGCATCTAATTCGGCCTTATTGGTTTTATTAGCAATTAATTCTTCCACATATGGATGTTCTGGTGCTAGCACAATATAGGATACACCATAAATAGTATCTACACGGGTAGTATACACTTCAATATTTTTATTGATTTCAGGAATTTCAAAGGCAAATTGAGCCCCTTCACTGCGGCCAATCCAGTTTTTCTGCATTGTTTTAACTCGTTCTGGCCAATGATCAAGGGTATCTAAATCAGCTAATAAACGATCAGCATATTCAGTAATCTTCAAGAACCACTGTTTAAGGTCTTTCTTCTCAACCTTATTGTCACAACGCCAGCAAAGACCATCGATAACCTGTTCGTTAGCCAATACTGTATGACAATGATCACACCAGTTAACTTTAGCTTCTTTTTTGTATGCTAAGCCCTTTTTATAGAACTGTTGGAATAACCATTGTGTCCAACGGTAGTAATCTTCTTTACAAGTAGCAACTTCACGGTCCCAATCATAAGAAAGACCTAGTTCTTGTTGCTGACGCTTCATATTCTCAATATTTTCAAGCGTCCATTTACTTGGAGCAATGCCATGTTTAATAGCTGCATTTTCAGCAGGCATACCAAAAGCATCCCATCCCATTGGATGAAGTACATTAAAGCCCTTCATTTTTTTGAAACGGGCCACCACATCACCAATGGAGTAGTTACGCACATGCCCCATATGTAAGTTCCCTGATGGGTATGGGAACATTTCTAATACATAATATTTTTCCTTATTTTCATCATACTCTGTCTTAAAAGACTTATGTTCAAGCCAATAGGCTTGCCATTTTTTTTCAATATCCTGGGCTACATATTTTTCGTTCATGCCACAGCCTCCTACACTCAAATTCCTCTAAAACCTGCTCCGTATCGTTAAACTACAAGTCTTAAATTTAATTATATTACTAATTGTCAACTACCGTCAATATGAGAATATAGTCACTCTGCCTTATCCTATTTCTTTCCCTTAGGTTTATCTATTTTTTTTCACTTTCGTTGCCGTAAACTCTTTTGCCATATACTGACGGAACTCTGGTGTTTCAAACCCTTTACGCCACGCGGCAAAGCCTGCTAGTTTAAGTTCAGGGATTAAATTTAATTTATACTGCATAGACATTTCATCTTCAAACCAAACTTCAGAAATTATCGCTTTTTTATTACGTAAACCGCCAGCTATCCGTGGCTCACGACCAGTTTCGGCATACGCAATTAACATCTCACCTAAATTATCATTACCGAAACGAAGATAATTTGCCTTTAACTCATCGTCCCAAGTAACACGATCATTATATTTTGTTTTAAGAGCTTCTGCTTCAGCCATCGGCAGCGTACGACTCTTTGCTGGCCCATAATGAACCTTACCATTAGCATCTACAGAGATTGTTTTCTCCCAAATACGCATATAATATGGAATCCCCAGTACCAATTTTTCAGGAGATATTTCACGAGTTATAGCCGTTGCATTTTCTTTAACCCAAGGATACGACGCAACTGGACCTGCTATTTTACTCCCTGCCGGAGTCTCATCATAAGCCATAAGAACAACATAATCTAGTAATTCACCTAAATGCTTACGATCATATACAAGCGACCAATTCTCACTATCTGAATACCCTGTTACATCCATGGAAACGAAAAGATTAGCCTCATGTAAACGTTTCACTAAATAAGCCACAAAACTTGTCAATTTAGTTTTATCTTTATAATGAATATTTTCAAAATCTAAATTATAACCATCATAGCCATAGGTTAATGCATAGAGAACTAAATCATCACCAATGAGCGACCAAGATTTTTCATTATTCAGTATTCGGCTTGTAAAATCAGGATTGAACGTATTTGTCACTAAAGGCCATACACGATATTTTTGATCCTTGTATTGGTTTACATACGCTAATTGAATATTAGGCTTTACTGTTAATCCTTTTTCACTAATGTCAAACCAAGTTGGAGATATTATGGACGTACTCTTTTTAGCCAATGGCCCTTCATATGCAGTAGTAACAAAAGGATCAAAGACCCAAGCCACAGGACCTTGAATTTCTTTCCGCTCTCCTAAAGGTATAGAACCTAACGGCGCCGATAGTTCAATCCCCTGTTTCGTCTTAGTCGCCATCACACCAATCGCCGGTGAAATACTATTCATATCAACATATAACTGCCCGTCTAGCGTAGTGGTTGCTAACTGAATCTTGCGCTGTCCTTGCCGTGTATCACCAGCATATAACATATCTCCAGCTCGCCGTGGTACAGGTAATTGTACATATGGTTGCCCTTTTTCAGAATTTATTGGATTTAGATTTACTTGCTTATAAATCGCTAATGGCACATAAAGATGCTTACCATCCTGTATAGCCACTTCCTCTGTTGGTGATACTTGCCCATATAATGTGCGCAATAAAATAGGTTTCGTATTTACTGCACTGAAAGTACCACTATTAGCAGTCGTGCTATCTTTCGTCACAACTACCTTTGTTTTATCTTTTAATGTAACCGCAGGGGTGGCTTCCTTTGTAACAACTGCATTACGACCTTCTTTTGTAGAAACTACATCAGTGCTTTTTTTAGTTACAACCACATTAGTATCTTCTTTAATAGTAACTACATCAGTGCCCTCTTTAGTGGCGACCACATTAGAACCTTCTTTAGTTACAACCACATCAGCGGCGTCTACCGTAGTAACTCCAATAGCTAATGAAGCAATGACTAAAGCACGTAACATCTTATATTTCATAGTACATCCTTTCATTCTATCTACCATTATCTAACTTACTTTATAGTTAAAAACAACTTTAAAATAATGGTAGTTTACTCCACATGATATGTATCATAGGTCCCCAATAATTGTAAAGAAGTTGCTAAAGACCTTAGTTCTTCTAGCGCTTCCTCAATTTGAGACCCATTGTGGGCAATTTGTAAATCTAAGAAAAATTTATAATCTCCTAAACGCCCTTTTGTAGGACGAGATTCTATTTTAACTAAATTAATTTGTCGTTTAGCAAAAATACCAAGGCATTCCCACAGAGAACCTGGGCGAAGACCATCTAGTTCACATTGTAACGATACTTTACCTGAAACTTTAGTACTGTCAAAGCCTATTTCATAACTTGACTTCACTAAAATAAAACGCGTTAAATTAAACGCATTATCTTGTACTTCATCGGTCAATTTAAGGAGCTTATATTGCGCGCCCATAGCTTCACCGCCAATAGCTCCTAATGAAATATCTCCTGTAGACGCCACTATATGTGCGCCCTCTGCCGTAGAGGTAGTCACATGCTGAGCCACTGGCAGTATTTCTTTTAAAAAGTGCTTACACTGTCGTAATGCTTGTGGATGCGAATAAACAGCCTTTAAATTTTGTAAATTCGCCTTAGGAAGCCCCCATACATAATGACGAATCGGCATACTAATTTCTGCTACAATTTCTACATGTTCATGGTCTGCCAAGTAATCCATCGTCGTCAAGACCGTACCACCTAATGAATTCTCTACTGGAACAAAGGCATAATCAACCTTGTTCCCCATAGCTTCTTCAATGGCTTCCTCGATAGTATGAGCTGCCTCAGTTTGCACAGTCCAACCTTGCCATTGACAAAGACGATGTAGCGCTTCTTCAGTAAAGGTCCCTCTAGGCCCTAAAAAAGATATAGTTTTCACATTCATCGTCTCCTCCCAATTTGCCTCGCTAATGCCATAGCCCCACTCATACAATAATTTTTATTATAACATATGCCCTTTTTATTGTCATAAGAATAGACCTCCGTTATAATGAAAGAGATATTAATTACAGGAGGTTCCTATGCATCAGTATTTATTCTATATCGGTGACTTTCCAGTCCGAGCTTACGGACTACTTTTATCGCTAGGCATTTTTTGTGCCGCTGCCGTTGGTTATTTCTTGTTGAAAAAGGATGGCCGTGGCTGGCATGTCCACATGGTGGATTTTGCCATTTATACAGGCATTGCTGGCATTATAGGGGCCCGTTTATGGGATGTCTTTTTCTTTGACTGGCACTATTATCAACATCATCTACTAGAAATTCCCTTCGTTTGGCAAGGTGGCATGGCTATTCAAGGTGGTGTTATTTTAGGCACCTTAGTCGGCATTTGGTATGTAAAACGACAAGGTATCGATCCTTGGGCATTTGCTGATATCTTTGTACCAGCCCTCATTCTAGGTCAATCCGTAGGGCGCATGGCCAATCTTATGAATGGCGATGCCTTTGGTCACCCTACAGGCGGAAATTTTGGGATTCTCTATCCTGAAACAACCCTAGCCTTTAAAACGTATGGCGCTCAGCCCCTCTGGCCTGCCGAAATCTGGGAAGGCCAAATTGATATCTTAATTTTTGTTATACTTTTACTATTCAATACAACTAAACATAAAAAAGGCCAAACTTTTGTATTATATGCTGTACTTTACTCAGCTGCTCGCTTCTTCCTAGAATTCTTGCGCGGTGACTATGTTAATCTCACTATGGGCCTAAAATCAGCACAAATGACAAGCTTAGCTGTAATAATTGTAGGCATTATCGTCTTTATTATTTTACAAATTAAAGGTAAATATGATGAGCATGTATTATTAGCCCATGAAGCTGCTGACCAAGCAGCTACTTCTAGTAATAAAGGCAAACAAACTACCAATAATCATAAAAATAATGCTTCAGCGACTAATAATCATAAAAATGATACTACAACAGCTAAGAAACATACTAAACGAAAATAACTACAGCTTCCCAAATTGCATATTATAGTAATTACCTTACAAGCACATAAAGATTTCTTTATAAAATGCCCCTACTATTAGATTTATTTAGCTAATAGTAGGGGCTAATTCATACTACTTTTTAAAATGTGAGAATATAGACTCAAAATATATGTATACGACAAATTCCTTGTATTTATCACTCATCAATACTATCCTTTCAGTAAGTATATCTTTTTTTACAAGAACGCACAATTTTGTAAGGTACTACCTAAAATAAAAGTATTCATCTGATTACTAATCTTAAGTTACTATGGACTCTTATATATTATTTTATATTTATTTCTTATAGTACTTCCATATATAAACGGTTAAAGCAATGAGTGTATAAGCATCGAAGGCCAGAATAAAAGATGTCACATTAGCCACACGCACAATTAAATGAACATGTAGCCAAATAAGGAAAATACCAAGCACAATGGTCCTATGTAACCATCGACGTAACTTAGAAGGACGTAACGTCATCATACTTACCATCGCACCTACTACAATGATACCGCCACTTATGCCTGTATATACAACCTCCTCATGCATAGAGAAGCTCATATAATAGTGTATCAAACCAAGCAATACACTCAATGGCCCCAATAGTCGATGTAAATGCAAATTAAAACCTGGCCAAATTTTCGAAGTCATTCGATTTATATAGCTAAGACCACTCATTAATACAAGCGCTATTAACCAGGCTACATAAGCTAAAATCGCTATATTATAACTGATTAAATTATAAGGCGTTTCCACCAAACCTTGACTTAAAAATAGCATTAATGGTAAGGCTAACCCAACAGTAAGTAAAATAGCTACCACTAAAGTTTGTCCATAACGAGCTAAATTCATTTGTAACTCCCCCTATTTCTTCTTTTTCTTCATAACAAAACAACAATAGATCCTCCAACGTTAACGCAATACATACTGAACCTTTGTAGAAACTACTATTAGCCTACCGCTTGAAGTTAACTCAAAGTCAAGCCTATTTTGAATCAACATTAATAATAAAAAAAGCAATCAATATTATCCTTTAGCCTTCAAAAGACTTTAGGTATACTGATTGCTTTTTATTTTGATTTTTAAAACTGGTAATAACCGACAATTAATGACTAGTTACTACTGTACTATGAATAAAACTCTTATTCCTACCCAATTATAAAATGTAATTAGATAAATCTACATCCTGTACAATTGTACCCAAACGCTCTTCCACCATTTCAGCCGTAATAGTAACATCCACTTCTTCAGCTGGTGGTGCATTAAAGGAAATATCTTGTAGTAATTTTTCTAAAATCGTATGCAAACGACGAGCCCCAATATCTTCTGTTTCATTATTGACGCGATATGCCAATTCAGCAATTTTATCAATGGCTTCTTCTTTAAAGTGGATTGTTACTTTATCCGCTTTCAACAACATATGATATTGTTTTAACAAGGCTTGTTGTGGTGTTGTTAAGATTTCTTTAAAATCTTCTTGTGTAAGACTGTTTAATTCTACCCGAATTGGGAAACGCCCCTGTAGTTCAGGAATTAAATCAGATGGTTTAGACACATGGAAAGCACCTGCTGCAATAAACAAAATATGCTCCGTTTTAATAGGTCCATATTTAGTATTGACGGTAGCCCCTTCTACGATAGGCAAAATATCTCGTTGTACCCCTTCACGCGATACATCAGGGCCTGATTGACCATTACGAGCTGCTATTTTATCAAATTCGTCAATGAAGACTATACCTTCTTGTTCCGTTAATTGAACCGCACGGTCATTTACAGCATCCATATCTAATAATTTTTGTGCTTCTTCTTGGATGAAGATTTTACGGGCTTGCCCTACCGTAGTATGACGTTTTTTCTTTTTCTTAGGCAATAAATTACCAAACATTTCTGAAATATCTGTCCCCATACTATCAGGAGCTCCGTTTAAGGGCATAGCAAAAGCTTTCGCTTGCTCTTCTACTTCAATTTCAATCTCACGGCTATCCATAAGACCGTTTTTTAATTGTTCGTAGAACTGAGTCCGCTTCTCAGACATTTCTGGCGTTTCTGGCTCTTTCTTTTCTTCTTCTTTTGTTTCATCAGGATTAGCAAATAGCACTTCTAAAGGATTTGTCATCTTTTTAGAAGATTCATTTTCCTTTTTAGGCCAAAGAATTTGTAATAAACGCTTATTAGCTAATTCTTCTGCTTTTTCTTGCTGGCCTTCCATCATTTCTTCTTTGACCATACGAACAGCATTTTCTACTAAATCACGAATCATTTGATCCACATCACGACCTACATAGCCAACTTCTGTGAATTTAGTAGCTTCCACCTTAACAAAAGGTGCTTTTACCAACTTAGCCATACGACGAGCCAATTCTGTTTTACCAACCCCAGTAGGGCCAATTAAGAGAATATTTTTTGGCGTATATTCTTCACGTACATCTTCTGGTAACTGTTTAGCACGCCAACGATTACGCAAGGCAATGGCTACCATTTTTTTGGCTTCTTTTTGGCCAATAACATATTTATCTAACTCGGCCACAATCTGGCGAGGTGTAAAATTGTTACTATCCATTCAATCCTCTCCTATATCTTATTTAAGTTCTTCAACGATAACATTGTGGTTAGTGTATACACAAATATCAGCAGCAATATGCAATGCCTTTTCAGCAATTTCACGAGCATTTAAATCCGTATTACTAGCTAATGCCCGCGCTGCCGCTAATGCATAATTACCACCAGACCCAATAGCACAAATTCCATCATCAGGCTCAATAACTTCACCATTACCCGATACCAATAAAATTGTCTTGCCATCCGATACTAACAATAGGGCTTCTAAATTGCGCAACATTTTATCACTACGCCATTCTTTAGCTAATTCAACAGCACTGCGCACTAACTGACCATTATACTGATTTAATTTAGCTTCAAATTTATCAAATAAAGTAAACGCATCAGCTACAGAACCAGCAAAGCCAGAAATCACTTTACCATTATATAAGCGGCGAACTTTTTGGGCCGTATTTTTCATAACTACACTTTGCCCCATTGTAACTTGTCCATCACCAGCAATAGCAATTGCATCATTACGTTTTACAGCGCATATGGTAGTGGCATGAAATTCTACACTCATTCTAAATGTCCTCCTTAAGGGTTGCTAAGGTCTCTAACGCCCGTTGAGCAATAAGACCATTTTTTTCTTTTTTCTTGCGGACCTTAGTAGGCCATGGCTCCATTATACCAAAATTAATATTCATTGGTTGGAAGTCAGAACCTTCATATTCGCTAATATAGTGACTTAATCCACCTAGTGCTGTTGTTCTAGGGAAACTAATTCCTTCTTTGTCAGCTAATACACGGCTTACCTGAATACCTACCATTAAACCTGAAGCGGCAGACTCTAAATAGCCTTCTACCCCTGTCATCTGACCAGCAAAGAACAAACGTGGATCTGCTTTTAATTGGAAAAATTCATTCAATAATGTAGGTGAATTAATGTATGTATTACGATGCATAACACCATAACGAACAAATTCAGCATTTTCTAAGCCTGGAATCATAGAAAATACTCGTTTTTGTTCGCCCCATTTTAAATGGGTTTGAAAGCCTACTAAATTAAACATAGTAGCTTCTTTATTTTCTTTGCGAAGTTGTACTACTGCATAAGATTCTTCACCAGTCCGTTTATCTACTAAGCCAACGGGCTTCAACGGACCATAGCGCAATGTATCAATACCACGGGAAGCCATAATTTCTACAGGCATACAACCTTCAAAATATTGTTCTTTTTCAAATTCTTTTAACTCTGTCACTTCCGCCGTTGTTAAAGCCTCCCAAAAGGCTTTATATTCTTCTTCGGTCATAGGGCAATTTAAATAATCTGCATCCCCTTTATCATATCGCGAAGCAGCAAATACTTTATCATAATTTAATGACTCTGCAGTCACAATCGGAGCGGCCGCATCATAGAAATAGAAATCGCCAGTACCAGTCTTTGCTTTTACTTGCTCAGCCAATGCTTCGGACATTAAAGGCCCAGCCGCTACGATTACGATTCCATCAGTAGGTAATTCAGTCACTTCTTCACGTACAACCGTAATCATAGGATGATTTGTTAAACGCTCAGTTACCATTTGACTAAATAAATGTCTATCAACCGCCAGTGCGCCACCAGCTGGAACTGCTGTAGCATCAGCACAAGCCATAATAATAGAATCAAGTTGACGCATTTCTTCTTTTAAAAGCCCCACTGCATTTTCAATATTACCAGCCCGTAATGAATTACTGCATACCAATTCAGCAAACTGTTCCGTATGATGAGCTGGCGAAGTTCGTTGTGGCCGCATTTCATATAAGGTAACAGGAATATTGCGTTTTGCTAATTGCCACGCTGCTTCAGAACCTGCCAAACCTGCACCAATAATCGTAACTTTCGATGTAGTCACAATAGCCTCCTTTATATTATGCTTCTGTATCAGAAGTCTTTCTTGTTTTAGATGTTTTTGATTTAGATGTTTTAGTTTTAGTTGTTTTTAATGATTTACTTTCTTTACTTGTTGTAGCTTCTTGAGTTGTTGCAGCTTGAGTTGTAGCTTGAGTTGTTACTGACTCATCAACTACAGTAGCTTCTTCAGCTTTTTTCTTGCGAGTTCGCTTTTTAGGCTGTGTTGGACAGGTTTCATTAGAACAGAATTTCTTAGTTGTTCCATTTTTATATGTTTTTTCTGTCATAATGCTACCACAGGTTTCACAAGTTTCATTAATTGGCTTATTCCAGAGCGTAAAATCACAAGCCGGATAACGATCACAACCATAGAAAATACGACCACGCTTAGACTTACGTTCTACAATGGTCCCTTCTTTACATTTTGGACAGGTCACGCCAGTACTTACAGTAATCGGTTTAGTATTTTTACAATCTGGGAAATTAGAGCATGCTAAGAAGCGTCCAAAACGGCCAAATTTATACACCATTGGACTGCCACAAAGATCGCACACTTCATCACTTTGTTCATCAGCAATTTTTACCCGTTCTACTTCATTCGCTTCATCTAGCTCTTTAGCAAATACAGAATAAAACTCATTTAAAACATCTTGATAGGTTTCATCACCACTGGCAATTTCATCAAGATCTTTTTCTAAATGGACAGTAAAATCTACATTAATGAACTTTTCAAAATGTTCAATTAAGAAATCCACTACTACAAAACCAAGTTCAGTTGGAATAAACTGTTTATCTTGTTTCTCTACATAATTACGCGTCATAATCGTATCGATAATAGGCGCATATGTACTTGGACGTCCAATACCACGTTCTTCTAGCGTTTTAATTAAGCTTGCTTCTGAATAACGAGCTGGTGGTTGTGTAAAATGTTGCTGCGGATCAACAGCAGTATTTGTCACAACTTGCCCCGCTTCCATACTAGGGATTAATTTTGGCTCCTCCCCATCCTTTTTAGTATCTTCATAAACTTCAGTAAAGCCTTTGAAAGTAACTTTACTGCCAGAAGCTCGCAAAGTATAGTCTCCGCATGCTAATTGAGCCGTTACAATCTCCGATTGCTGTGGCGCCATTTGGCTCGCCATAAAACGATTCCAAATTAAAGTATATAATTTTAATTCATCTTTACTCAAAAATGGCTCTACCATTTTTGGCGGTAATTCTAAAGTCGTAGGTCGAATTGCTTCATGCGCATCTTGGCTACTTTCTTTCGTGCCAAAAACATTAGGTTTTGCTGGGTAATACTCTTTACCAAAATTACTAATAATATACTCTTTCGCAGCACTTTGCATTTCTTGCGCGATTCGAGTCGAATCAGTACGCATATAAGTAATTAAACCTACATGGCCATACCCACCAATTTCAAGACCTTCGTATAAATGTTGCGCAATCATCATTGTACGCTTAGCCCCAAAATTAAGCTTGCGTACCCCTTCTTGCTGTAATGTAGATGTTGTAAAAGGAGCTGGTGCTTTCCGTGACCGTTTGCGGCGATCAACACTGAGAACCTCCGCCGTTTGTTTGGCTAACTCAGCCTGAATAGCTAATGCAGTGGTTTCATCCGGAATAGTAATCTTTTCCTGTCCTTTATGAGTCAATTCAGCCATAAAACGTTCTTTATTGGCTGTCTCATATTGCCCCTCAATAGACCAATACTCCTCAGGAATAAAGGCTTGAATTTCTCGTTCCCGCTCACAAATTAACCGTACTGCCACTGATTGCACACGACCAGCACTAAGACCTTTACAGATTTTCTTCCACAATAAAGGACTTAATTTATAGCCAACAATACGGTCAAGCATACGTCGTGCTTGCTGTGCATCAACCATTTTCTTATCAATCGTACGCGGCGTTGAAATTGCTTCAGCAACAGCATGCTTTGTAATTTCATTAAAAGTAATACGACATTTTGACGCTTCATCTACGTTTAAAATATACGCTAAATGCCAAGAAATAGCTTCCCCCTCTCTATCAGGGTCAGTAGCTAATAAAATAGCTTTTGACTCGTCGGCTTCAGCTTGTAATTCTTCTATTAATTTCTTACGAGTAGCCAAATTAGAATATCGTGGCACGAAACCATTTTCAATATCGATACCTAATTGACTTTTAGGTAAATCTCGTAAATGCCCCATACTTGCTTTAACTATATAGTCAGGACCTAAAAACTTTTCAATTGTCTTTGATTTTGCTGGTGATTCTACGATAACTAATGTCTTACCATCAGGATTATACGTCCGTGGTGGCATAGTTTTAGCAAGATCGCCTACAGCCTGCATAACAGGCTTAGCTTTGCCCTTAGCTGAAACAGCTACTTTACCTTCCAAGCGACGTTCTTCTTTTTTAGTGGGAGCTTTAGCCCCTTCTTTTTCTCCTATTACAATGGAACGTTTAATGGACAAACTGATTCCTCCCGTATTCCAAGATTATATATCCCTTTGAAGCAGTACGCTCAATACACTGTTTAAGTTCTAAGTTTAACAAACTTAAATGAAGTACTCCTTCAGAAAGATTTGTCTTCATAGCTAATGTCTCTAATGATGTTTCATGAGCATTTGATAATGATTCTAAAATCTTTCGCTCCTCCAAAGTAAAGCTTAACACACACATGCCGTTATGGCTACCCATTTTTTGCGATATATCTAAATCTTTCGTATTCCAATTGTATAAATCAGGCAATTGTTCCGCCTTTGTTAGTAAAGTCGCCCCTTGTGATAATAACCAATGATTCCCCACAAAGTCATCTGTCAACACATTACCTGGCACAGTATATACATCACGACCTTCATTGTTGGCTATATCTGCCGTGATCAATGAACCGCTACTAGCTTTAGCTTCCACTACTACGACGGCCTTAGCAATACCACTAATAATGCGATTACGCATAGGAAAATGTCCTGACTGCGGTGCTACCCCAGGGCCAAACTCAGATAATAAAAGACCACCCTTTTCTTCAATTTGATGAAAGAGTTTAGCATTACAACGAGGATAACAATGATCAAGACCACAGCCCATGACGGCAATAGTACTTCCTTTTCCCTTTAAAGCCCCTTCATGGGCATACGAATCGATACCTCGAGCCCCGCCACTAACAATAGTAATGCCATAGCGAACCAATTGCGAAGCAAAGACGGTTGCCACATTACGACCATAAGGTGTACAGTTACGAGCTCCTACCATAGCCACTTGTCTAGGGTTTTGTAGTACCGTAATATCACCACGGTAAAACAGCACTTGCGGTGGGTTAAAAATTTCTTTTAATTGGTCTGGATATATTTCATCTGTAATTCCTAACACTGACATATGATAGCGCTCCATTTGGTGGGCTAACTTCTCTAAATCAATTGCCAATACACCTTTTATTAAGGCATTCTTATAACGCGTTGCCACTGCAATCCTAGGATCAATTGCCTTATCTCGGTGAATGACCTCCCATACAGTCTGAGCATCTTTATAATAGGCTAACACTTCTTTTAAAGTAACACTCCCTACATTCGGCAATGAACCGAGGGCAGCCAACATCAATCGTTCATCTTCCATTTTTTACTCCCTCAAACAGCTATATATACGAATTTATTCCCTATAATAATCTATTTCTTATGCTAACAACTTTATATCTACTGAAATAACAATCACCGCAGCAGAATTAGCTTATGCAATCATGTAAACAGAATTAGTTCATGTAAGCACCTAGTTAAATTAGCTCATACGGTAACTCAAAGCCTCTGCTATATAATCAGCTTCAACTTTAACCGATTCATGTAAGTCCGCAATAGTTCTCGCCACCCGCAAAATTTTATCATAACTACGGATACTCACTTGTAATCGTTGAAACACTTGAGCTAACATTGTTTCTGCTACACTAGTTAATTCACATACATTGAGTAATTGACTATGTGACAACTCACTATTTAATAAAGCCCCTGAAAGATTCTTTTCTTTCAAACACCACTCATGAAATTGTCTGGCCTGTATGACTCGGTCTCTAATAACAGCCGACGATTCATTGTCTACATGACCACAAAACTCTTCGTATCTCGGTCGTGATACTTCAATAACCATGTCGATTCGGTCTAATAAGGGACCAGACAAACGACGTATATAATTTTCACGTTGCCAAGGCGTACAAGTACAAACATGACCATCTCCGCTGTGATACCACCCACAAGGGCAGGGATTCATAGCCATTAACAAAATAAATCGACAGGGAAATGTATAATTCCCTCTCGCTCTAGCAATGTGAATAACTCCTTCCTCTAAAGGCTGACGTAATACTTCAAGAACTGTGCGTGAAAATTCTGGTGCTTCATCTAAAAACAGGACCCCACTATGACTAAGTGTTATCTCTCCTGGTTTTGGGATTGATCCACCGCCTGCCATGCCAGCTAGCGTAATCGTATGGTGAGGACTGCGAAAAGGCCGTGCTTGTATGAGCCCTTCAACAGGTAATAAACCTGCCACACTATAAATCTGACTTACCTCTAACTGCTCTTCTTCTGATAAGGGCGGCAAAATCGAAGGCATGGCACGCGCTAACATTGTTTTACCAGCACCTGGCGAACCTGATAATAGTACATGGTGTCCACCAGCTGCCGCAATTTCTAATGCCTTTTTAGCTATTACTTGCCCCTGCACATCTTTAAAATCTAATAAACATTCTTTTTCCTGCCCCCTGTCCATATGTTTATTGGCTAAACAAAGGGACGTTTTCCCTGTTACCATATTTACTAATTCAGTCAGAGTATTGGCAACAATAACATCGCCACCAAACCCGCTTTTCACTTCACTACCAATACTAGGCGCTGTATATAGAGTAGTTATACCCTTAGCACGAGCCCCCATAGCCATAGCTAAACCGCCTGTAACACCTTTAATCTTTCCTTCTAAAGAAACTTCACCAATAAAAAGCGATGTCTCGGTCAAAGTTTCTAATTCGGCCTTCTTTATTTTTACGGTACGAGAAGCAATTAATATGCCCATAGCCATAGCTAAATCTAAACCAGATCCATCTTTGCGAATATCCGCTGGCGCTAAATTAATAACGATACGTCGCATAGGAAAATCAAAGCCTGCATTCCGTATCGCTGCTCTTACACGCTCCTTCGCCTCTCTTACAGCTGCATTTGGTAATCCTACAATTTCAAAACAGGGCAAGCCCGCCGCAATATCTACTTCTACTGTTACAATTTCACTTTGCAATCCCCATAGAACTATCCCCTTTGTTTTCGCATACATCCTACTACACTCCTTTTACTGTACATTTTTATGGCAATTGAATACGCTTATATTAATTAAAGCAAACTAAAAGCACCCTTTTAAATGACGTAAATGCCGCACTGTATCAGCTACCACATATACTTCCACCACATCAAAACGAACTTTCCTATTCGCCATATTATGCATAGCCATATATAAAAGCATACTTTGCCGTATATGACGCTGTTTACCTATGTTAACGGCTTCACAAGGTAAACCATATTGTTGCGTGCGGCGCGTTTTTACTTCCACAGCAACTAAAGTGTCTTCATCGTTTACAATAATGTCGATTTCACCACAATGTGTACGAATATTACGACCTACCAAAGTATAATTGTGATGTAATAAATATTCTACAGCAACCTGTTCCCCAAACTGCCCCAACTCTAATGTTGTCAACGTATACACCCCTATCTAAGAGTTTATTTTGTTCTATTTAAGAGTTCCCTTTTACACTTGACTCTATTGTTTAAATATACTCTATTAAGTATTTACAATATCAGTTTGTTTTTATTCTGTAAAGATAGGAAAGCGCCAATATTCCTCCTATTTTCTAACTAACCTCCTTGTTAAAACTTGACAAAAAATTTTTATTCGTTCTTTATATCTAAGAATATTTATACATAATAAATACTATTTATTTCATCTTTGCCCTATTTATCCTCTAGCAAAATAGACAATATAAAAAAACCAGCCCTACTGGACTGGTTCTATAAGCATCATTCTATTTATTATTTACTACTTGTTATTTAGTATTTGTTATGTACTACTTACTATCTACTATTCACTATTTATTATCACTAGGATAGGTAAAACCTACCATACTTTTAATCGGTTCAAAACTCTTACGGTGCAATGGTGTAACACCCTGCTGTTCTAAAGCCTCTCGATGAAGCGGGGTATAATATCCTTTATGTATGGCAAAACCATAACCAGGATACTCTGCTTCTAACGACTCCATATACCGATCTCGTGTTACTTTAGCAATAATAGATGCAGCCGCTATGGACGCACTTTTCATATCACCTTTTACTAAAGATTCTACAGGAATCGTTAAATCAGGCAATGGCATAGCATCTACTAGCACTGCTTTAGCAGGTACTTTCAATGTCCTAATCGCTTCATACATAGCTTCTCGAGTAGCACGATAAATATTAAGTTCATCAATTTTTTCAGGACTATACGAAATACAACTAACAGCTACGGCTTGAGCCATAATTTCATCATAAATTAACTCTCGTTTATGAGGCGCAATCTTTTTCGAATCATTAAGTCCAGCAATATGTGTATGGGGTGGCAAAATAACCGCCGCCACAGTGACTGGCCCTGCAATAGGACCACGGCCTACTTCATCAACACCAGCTACTTCATAAATACCTTCTTCATAAAAACTGGCTTCATAGGTATATAAAGCTTCTAAGCGCTGTACCTCTAACAGTTTTTTCTTTTGACGCATCACATAAGCACTAGCTAATTTACGAACTGATGAACGACTATCTTCTTGCGCCCATAATAATACATCAAATTCGAATCGATTTGATTCTAATAAAGCCTTAATATCTTTTACTTTTAACTGTTCAAACTCATTTTTCGTCATTCTCTACAGTATCCTCAATTACAACGGGTTCTTCCAAGACCCCATCCAAGGTTAAATTACCTAATTTTTGATTACGGTAATCCGCCAAAACAATTCGACGGGCCTTATCTAAATCAACAATGCCACCACTAACCAAACAACCACGGCGACGTCCAATAGACTCTAATAACTGATCAGTATCTTCCAATTCTTCTGGTTTAAGTTTATATCGTTCAGCTAGTAGTGTCGGATTATTTTCTTTTACCTGACGCAATAACTGCTTCATGACTGATTCTAAATCATATACATCATCTGAAATGGCACCAGTCATAGCTAAACGAGCCGCAGCCCGCTGATCCTCTAATTTAGGCCACAAAACACCAGGTGTATCTAGTAACTCTAAGTTTTTACCAATTTTTACCCATTGCTGTCCTCGTGTATGACCTGGCTTATCCGCCGTTCGAGTTGCAGCTGCGCCAGCTAATTTATTTATCAAAGTAGATTTACCTACATTAGGAATCCCTAAAATAATCGTACGAACGGAACGACTGCGAATGCCTTTTTTTAGCCATTTATCAATAATAGGCTGAGAAAGGCGATCTACAGCCTTCACAAGCTGTTTATTGCCTTTACCAGACTTAGAGTCAATAGCCAATACTGTCATACCTTGTTCAGTAAAATATTCAGTCCAAGCCTTCGTTTCTTTAGGATCTGCTAAATCTGCTTTATTTAATACAATAATATGAGGCTTTTCACCAACAACCTCACTGATTACTGGATTCGCACTACTCCGTGGAATACGAGCGTCCAATAACTCAATGACTACGTCAACCTTTTTTACATATTCCTTTATCATGCGCGTGGCTTTTGCCATATGCCCTGGAAACCAATGCACTACGGGAAATATATCTTGTTTCGTATCTGCCATTACTACGCCTCCAATCATTTATCTTTACCTTAAATATATACATGCAGTCTGCAATTATACTACTAATGATTCACTTACGCTTTAATAATAATTTATATATTTTACCTGTCTTTCAGTAAAATATGGTTAAAATTATCTCTATTTTTCAACAAAATCTAAAATTATGCAATTCGTTAATTTTAAGTAAATTTATATAAAAAATATATGAATGTCTTTTAGACTAATAATTTTATTCACTCATACAGCACTTTTTTATTTACTCATACAAAATAAATTCACTCAATGAATTCAAGCAATAATTTCAGACAATAATTCAGACAATAATTTTATTAACCATTTCATTCAATACTATATCTTCATTATAGCAAAAAATAAAGGGCTGCCATAGGCAGCCCTCTATCTTTGTAATTAGCGTTTTTCGCGAATACGCGCAGCTTTACCAGTGAGATTACGTAAGTAGTACAATTTAGCACGACGAACAACACCACGACGCATAACTTCGATTTTAGCCAAACGTGGGCTGTGAAGTGGGAATGTACGTTCTACACCCACACCAGAAGCAATACGACGAACAGTGAAAGTTTCTCGAACGCTACCACCTTGACGGTTGATAACCAAGCCTTCAAAAACCTGGATACGTTCACGGCTACCTTCGACAACCTTTACGTGTACACGAACGGTGTCACCAGCGCGGAATGCAGGAATGTCTGCACGAAGTTGTTCTTGCTCAAGTACGTTAATAATGTTCACTTTTATTTCCTCCTTATTGTAGACATTCTTACCCATACCTCATAGGCAGCGGACTATCTCAAATTAACGTTACTATTTTATCACATACTATGCTAAAATAGCAAGCTTTATTTTCACTTTTATTTTAAAGCGCTAATATTACCAATCACAGCCATCACTTCGTAAGCTAAACGAACTAATTGTAAACGATTAGCTTTAATCGCCGGATTTTCAGCCATAACCATAACTGCTTCAAAGAAATTATTAATAGCTGGCACTAAAGTTTCAGGTAAGGACACCACTTTAGCATAATCCTTAGCTTCTAACGCAGTTTGAGACATTTCATAAGCATTAATAGCTGCTTGGAATAACTCATTTTCAGCTTTATCTTCAAATAAAGTCTCATCAACCGCTGTATAATCTACCTCTTTAACTAAGTTATACATACGAGTAAAGGCTTGTACTAATTCAACATTTTCATCAATGCGATGGTTCATAATGGCTTTAGCTAACCCATCAGCCTTGGCTACAGTAACATCCGCATTAGATAGCACTAATTCAATCACATCATGAGGAATTTGGCGATCTAAATAAATATTTTTCAAACGAAGAATAAAGAAATGAGCCAACTGAGCCACAATTTCATCATGTTTTGCTTCATCAACGCCAAGCAAAGTTAAATCTTTACGCCATACTGGTTCTAAAGAAACATCTAAAGCACTTTCACTTAGAATATTCAATACCCCAATAGTTTGGCGGCGAAGAGCAAATGGATCTTGAGAGCCCGTTGGAATTAAACCACGGCTAAATGTAGCCGCAATATTATCTACTTTATCAATAATGCTCAATACTTTACCAGCTGGAGTTTGTGGTAATATATCGCCAGCAAACCGAGGTAAATATTGTTCAAAAATGGCCTCTGCTACTTCTGGAGATTCTCCATCCAATAAAGCATATTCTTTACCAATTACCCCTTGTAACTCGGTAAATTCCGTTACCATGCCAGTCGTTAAATCAGTTTTAGCTAAAATGGTAGCTCGTTCTAGTTCTACCATAGCATCTTCACCAAGACCACAAGCTTCACCAAACTCTTCGCCAAGAGCTAATAAGCGTTCTGTTTTATCGGCTAAATTACCAAGACCTTCTTGGAATACAATCTTTGTTAAGCCTTCGGAACGATCTGCTAATGCTTTTTTACGATCTTCATTAAAGAAGAATTTAGCATCATCAAGACGCGCCCGTAATACCCGCTCATTACCAGCCGCCACTACATCAAGACTTTTACTATCCCCATTACGAACCGTCAAGAACATAGGTAATAATTTACCCTCTTTTGATACTAATGGGAAATATCGCTGATGATCTTTCATTGGTGTAATAACTGCTGCATCAGGTAAATTCAAATAACTTTCATCAAAAGTGCCACAAAGAGCTGTTGGATATTCTACTAAATATAGTACTTCTTCTAGCAAATCTTCATCCCACACAATAGCAGCTTCTTTGCTAGCCGCTAACTCTTTTAGCTGTTTAGTAATCATATCACGACGTAATTCTTGGTCGACAATGACAAAATTAGCCTCCAAGTTTTGAATGTAGTCCGCAGGATGTTGCACTAAAACACCACGTTCCCCTAAGAAACGATGACCACGGCTAAAATTAGAAGAACGAACACCAGCAAATTCCACTGGAATTACTTCCGTATCTAATAAGGCTAAAATCCAACGTACAGGACGAATAAATTTATCATCTAAATTGCCCCAGTGCATGGATTTAGGAAAACTCAAGTCATGAATTAGTTGAGGCAATACTTCTGTAAAAATATCCATCGCTGCTACGCCAGCAGTTTTAGTTTCCGCATAAATATAGCCATCTTCTACTACTAAATCAGCTACATCAAGGCCTTTACCACGAGCAAAGCCAATAGCGGCTTTAGTCGGATTGCCATCACCATCAAAGGCGATACTAGCAGAAGGCCCCTTATGACGTTCACTCAATTCTTCGGACATATCAGCCACACCATCTACTAACAATGTAATGCGACGTGGTGTTCCCATAGTACGAATGCTACCATAGTTTAAATTATGTTCAGCTAATTTATTCTCTGCTAAAGTTTTAAGCTGGGCTAAAATGCCTGGCATAGCGCCGGCAGGAATTTCTTCAGCGCCAATTTCAAATAATACATCTTTTGCCATATTACTTATCTCCTTTCAACAGAGGGAATCCTAATTCTTCGCGTTTAGCTAAATAAGCTTGTGCACAAATACGAGCTAAATTACGTACACGGCCAATAAAAGCAGTACGTTCACTAATACTAATAGCGCCACGAGAGTCTAATAAATTAAAGGTATGTGAGCATTTTAATACATAGTCATAGGCTGGCAAAATGTATCCTTCACCACAAGTGCGCTTTGCTTCTTTTTCATACATTTCAAATAAAGTAAATAACATCTCTGTGTCTGCTAACTCAAAGTTATACGCAGATTGCTCAACTTCATTCAAATGCCAAATATCACCATAAGTAATGGTATCATTCCATTTTAAATCGTATACATTTTCTACGCCTTGAATATACATAGCTAAGCGTTCTAACCCATACGTAATTTCAACCGATACAGGTTTTACATCAATACTCCCTACTTGTTGGAAATACGTAAACTGAGTAACTTCCATACCATCGAGCCATACTTCCCAGCCAAGGCCCCAAGCGCCTAACGTTGGCGATTCCCAGTTATCTTCTACAAAACGAATGTCATGATCTTCTGGATGAATACCTAAGGTTTCTAGACTTTTTAAATATAATTCCTGAATATTATCAGGCGATGGTTTAATGATTACCTGAAATTGATGATGTTGAAATAAACGGTTTGGGTTATCCCCATAACGGCCATCAGCAGGACGACGGGACGGTTCTACATAACAAACGGCCCAAGGTTCTGGCCCAATTGCATGTAAAAAGGTCGCTGGGTTCATCGTACCAGCCCCTTTTTCAATATCATATGGCTGCTGTAAAATACAGCCTTGCTCTGCCCAAAATTTTTGGAGATTCCAAATTATCTCTTGAAATGTCATGTCCATTCCTCCTAAACTATTATCCGTTGCGGACTATAACTTCTGTTACAATACCAAGTCCCGTTTATATTGTCAACTAAAAAACGTTATGTATTGAGAAGTAACGTATTCTAATATTTTAAAATGCTTTTGCCTTCATGTCATATAAAAATCGTAACGAACTTAACTCCTCACCTAATTGCATCGTAGCATAGGCAAATAAACCTCGCTCTAATTCTTGCCACAAGGAACGTGGTAACTGTACCACTAAATCGGGTTGCCAATTATAATTCAAAATCTCACCTAATGCTGCTTGAGCTTTTGTAGATAAATTAAACCCTGTACTACCTTTAAACTCAGCCATAAAGCGTGTCACTCCATCCGTTTGCGCATAAGCCTTAGCCGATGGAATAAAGCCAGCTATACTCAACAACTGCCAGCCTAATAAAATGACAGCTAAAGGCACAGGCTTCGATTGAATTAACTTTGAAAAACGAACCACCAAATCATATAAAGCTAAATCGACTTCCCCTTGTGCAAAGGCAGAACTAATTAGTTCACCACCAAAAGCAGCATAACAAATACTGTCTAAATCACTTTCAATCGAGCGAATTAAATAGATGCCATCTATTTGCTGCAACTCATAGTATTCACCGTTAGGACTCAAGGTTATATATACCTTACTAAAAGGCTGTAAGTACCCAACATTTTTTAAGGTTTGCCACCGTCGCTGAGGTATGGAACAACTAACAATACCTCGTTGTTTTGTCAAGAACGTCACTATGGAATACGTTTTACGCTTACGCCGATACAATACAATAGCATCACAATTAATCGTCAGCTTAGCCGTACTCATGAAGATTCTTCCTCAGATAGCACCGCATCATCCTTTGGTGGCGCTGGTGTGGCTTTTAAACGGGCAATACGATACCCTTGCATTTCAGTAACTTTAAAAATATAGCCTTCCACTTCTACGGTATCACCTACTACAGGCGTACGCTCTAAAATCCCGAAAATATAGCCACCAATAGTATCTTCTTCTGGATCATTAAAGTCAACATGCATTGCATATTCAACTTCATCCACTAATACTTTACCATCAAAATCAAATGTACCATCGTCATTAATCATAACTGCTGGTAAATCATTTTCATGTTCGTCTTTAATGTCACCGACTAATTCTTCGATAATATCTTCCAAACAAACAAGGCCTACCATGCCACCATACTCATCAACTACAACGGCCTGATAAATACGGCGTGTACGCATATACTGCAATAAAACAGAGAGCTTCATAACTTCTGGAATTGTCAAAATATCCCGACGCACCAAACGTAAATCCTTACGAGCCTTCTCCTTTTGTTCCATTAAGTCCTTGATATGGACCAACCCAATTACATGGTCTTTATCTTCCATACATAGAGGGTACCGAGTATGACTTGTGGCAGAAATAATCTTTAAGGTTTCTTCAAAATCATCTTCCACAAAAATACAATCCACATCTTGACGTGGAATCATAACTTCACGTGCCATACGCTCTACAAAATCAAATACATTGCCAATAAGTTCCCCTTCCACTTGGTCTAACTGTCCTTCCAAGTGACTGCGGTTAACCATCATACGTATTTCTTCTTCTGTATGAACTAAGTCCAACTCATTCTTATATAAAGTACCAAAACTTTTTAATAAAATAGCACTTACATATTGAGCCACTAATACAAAAGGCGTAGTAATAGCACCAAGTGCCACTACAAATTTTGAGGTCCAACGCACATAGCGGATGGGAAATGATAAACCTAAGGCTTTAGGAATAATCTCGCCAAAAGTTAAGATAATTAAAGCAAAAAGAGCCAATATAATAATATCAAAGAGGCTCGTAAGCCATTCATTATCTAGGCCTAATTGCTGTTCCCACAAATCAATGTAAGGCGCAATTAAGGAACTACCCACACTGGCTAATAAAACAATAAAAAATAAAATTAAAAATTGCGTCGTATTAATAAAACGCTCTGGTCGTTGATATAATTTGCGCAAAAAAGTTTTAGCTTCTTCGCTCAAATCTTCCATATCATCTAAATGCTCTTCACTAAGACGAGCAAATGAGAATTTAGCTAATACTAAAATATTAATCATTAACAGGCAGATTACGGCTAGCCCAACTATTAACAAGCTAGCCTCAAGGGGGGTATCGATACAAATCAGTCCTTTCTATTATTCATAACCAAATTCGGAGAGCATTCCCGATTTATTGCGCCAATCTTTTTTCACTTTAACCCATAAATCAAGATATACTTTTGTCGCTAATAAGCGTTCCACATCAGTACGAGCTTCAGCCCCTAATTCGCGGAGCATACTTCCTTTTTTACCGATTATTATACCCTTTTGAGAGTCTCGTTCGCAATAGATAGTTGCACGAATATACGTCGTTCCATCAGGACGTTGCTTCATTTCATCGACATCTACAGCAATGGCATGAGGAATTTCCTCTCTTGTTTTAAGAAGAATCTTTTCACGGACAATATCCGCAATAATCAAACGCTCTGGCTGATCCGTAATCATATCTTCTGGAAAGTACTGTGGACCTTCGGGTAATACAGTCTCTAATACTTGTAGTACCTCTTGAATATTATCTTTTTCTAAGGCTGAAATAGGAATAATACCTTCAAAAGGATATAAATTTTGATATTCCACAATGACTTCTAAAATTTGTTCCTTAGATAGGGTATCAATCTTATTAATGACTAAAAATACAGGTACATTTACATTTTTAAGTTGTTCAATAATAAAGTTATCCCCTGGGCCACGCTTTTCATTACCCGCTACTAGGAATAACACGGCTTCCACTTCTTTTAAAGAATCAACAGCCGCTTTTACCATAAATTCCCCTAATTTATGCTTTGGCTTGTGAATACCTGGCGTATCCATAAACACAATTTGTTTTTTCTCATCCATATATACGCAAACAATTCGATTGCGCGTGGTTTGTGCTTTATCAGAAACAATGACAATCTTATCGCCAATTAATGCATTAATCAAAGTCGACTTTCCCACATTAGGACGTCCCACTACGGCCACAAAACCCGATTTAAAATGTTTATCTTTATTCATTATATGGTGCATCCTCCCGCACATAACCTAAATTACCTAATACAAACTCTTCTTCCTGACGCATTTCTTTTTTATCCTCGTCAGTCATGTGATCATAACCTAAAATATGTAAACAACCATGGACCGTTAAATAAGCTAATTCCCGTTCAAATGGATGTCCATATTCCTTTGCCTGTTCAGCTGTTCGCTCTAAGGAAATAATTAAATCCCCTAGCAAATGGGATTCTTCTTCGCCATCCTCTTCTTCCCCTTCATTAAGGGCAAAGGAAAGCACATCAGTAGGTCTATCAATCCCTCGATAAGTTTTATTCAAGCCATGAATATATTCATTATCACATAATAAAACACTTAATTCTTCTTCATCACTGAGTCCATATACTTTGCTCACTTCAGCACATACTTTATAAATAATATCTTCATATGCTGTTTCCATCTGTATGCCTTCTGCATAACTGATTGTTACGTCCACAATACATACTCCTTTATACTGTCTTGCCTCACTATATTGAGTAATTAAATCATCAAGGTCCCCATATTCACAATCATTACTCGTTTGTCTCTTTATTCATGGCTTTAGCTGCCTCTTTAGCAATCTCACGACTTGTTTTTATGCCTTCATAGCGCTCGTAGGCACGAATAATTTTACTTACCAAATCATGACGCACTACATCTTCATCGGTGAAATGTACCATAGAAATACCAGCCAAACCTTTTAATACCTTTTCAGCTTCTACTAAACCAGAAATCATCCGACCTGGTAAGTCAATTTGAGTACGGTCACCATTAATAACCATTTTAGAATTATTCCCTAAACGAGTTAAAAACATTTTCATCTGTTCCGGTGTTGTATTCTGGGCCTCATCAAGGATAATAAAAGCATTTTCTAAGGTACGCCCACGCATATACGCAAGAGGAGCTACTTCAACGATACCTTTCATCATGAAACGATCCACTTGCTCTAAACCAAACATATCATTAAGCGCATCATATAAAGGACGTAAATAAGGATCTACTTTCTCTTTCAAATCCCCTGGTAAATAGCCAAGTTTTTCACCCGCTTCTACCGCAGGCCGTGTTAAAATAATGCGCTCTACATCACGATTCTTCAAGTAAAAAGCAGCTAATGCCACGGCTAAAAAGGTTTTGCCCGTACCAGCTGGCCCTATGCCAAAAGTAATCGTATTGCGACGAATACTATCGACATATACCTTTTGCCCTTCAGTTTTAGGAGTAATCATGCGCCCTTTAATAGTCACATTAATTGTATCTTCAAACATGGTATGCAATAAATCAGCTTTACCACTTTTTACCATTTTTACAGCCATACGAATTTGCTGCTCCGTGATGGCACTACTTTCATTATAAAGGAATACTAATTCCTCTAATACTCGCCAAAATTGATTGACAATCTCGTCCTCACCTTTCAGTTGTAACGTATCGCCACGACTCACTACTTGGCAAGGTAACTCTTCTACCATAATTTTTAAATGACGCTCTTGCAAACCTAAAATAGGGCCTGCCATTTCATATCGAGGAAACGTAAATGTTCGTTCCGTCATACACTTCTCCTTTGCTATAAAAATTTACGTACAGCTGAGCCATTTAAGTAATTACATAAATCACCTTGACGCACATCTCGTTCTTCCATGCGCCGTTCTATTTCTTCTTGAATACGCCACCAGCCCATGGACCAATTAGTAAACAAGGTATTTTCTTCTGGAGCTCGGCCAACTAAGCGCTGCAATACAATCTGTTCATCTAGATTGCGCAAAAAGGCAATTACCCGCTCAATATATTCATCAGCACTAATCAAAGTAAACTGCCCTTCTTCATACCACTTCGCCATAAGTGTGTTTTTAACAATATACAGTGCATGAAGTTTCACCTGATCAACGCCTAAAGCAGTCAACATACGGGCTCCTTCTACCGTATCAGTCATCGTATCCCACGGCAAATTAACAATCATATGGACGCACACGCTAAAACCATATCGTTTAGTGCGCAACACCGCATCAATAAATTCAGCCATGCCATGACCACGATTTATTTTTTCTAAAGTATGATAATTGACCGATTGTAAACCGTATTCTAAATATATATCGACACCATAGGTTTCTTTAATATCTTGTAGAATCTCTAAATAGGTATCATTAATACAATCTGGTCGTGTAGCTATAGCCAAGCCAACGGTGCTATCAATACAACCTGCTTCCATATAAGCCCTGAAACGCTCTGGTTCTAAATAAGTATTGCTAAAGTTTTGATAATAGGGAATATATTTATACGCCTTATATTTGGGCGCAATGTGGGCAATATTTTTAACGAGTTGCTCCTGAACTGTCATAGAAGCTGGCAAATTCTCATAACCAGCTCCAATTTCACCACAGAATACACAACCACCCACGCCCGCTGAACCATCACGATTCGGACAAGTTAAAGGCAAAGCTACTGGTAATTTATATACTTTTTCACCATATTTTTCTTTTAAAAATGTAGATATTGGTCGATACCGTTTTGGTTTCGTTGTATCACTCATTAACTAGCTGCTACCTCCGGTCTTACAAACGGCGTTTGCCGTTGTTTTACATCTATAATTAAGGTTACTTTGGAGAGCCCCGCTTTTTCATAAGCAGACATTGACTCCTCTGTAATAGCGCCTAAAATGTGAGCCGTTCCTAAGGTTACTGTATGCTCACAATAATCTTGGCGAATTCGGCGCCATTCTACAAAACGATATGTAGGAATAAATTGCTGCACCAATTCTTCGTCTCGCCAAAAAGCCTCGCCTGATTGCAATAATTCCTTCGTCTGCTTAGGTAAACCTAACTCATCACCACGTACCTTACCACCAAAGCTAACCAAACAATCATATTCTAATAATTCTTGACTAATCACATCATCTCGAGATTCAAAATAGGTATGTAAAAATGCCATTTGGTCGCGATCATTCAATTTGCGCTGATGCAAGCCCTGTTGTAACCAGGCCTCAGTCAATTCTTCAAAATAATGAAAAGCGCTTGCTTTTTCCTTAATAAGGCGCTGGCCTAAATAGCCAAATACAGTACGCAAACGCTCACTATTATAAAAACGTTCAAATACATCTTCAAAATGTTTTAAAAAGCGTATGTCCTCATAAGGCATTACATGACTCGCCAATACTTCGTACGGTGCTTTCGGATCATACACATACTCAAAATCATCACTACGTTCTAAACCAGAACCTTGCAATAACTTTAAAAAGCCTATTTGCAGCGCATGAGGCGTTAAACTAAACACATCATTAAAGGACTGCGCAAAGCGTTCATATGGCTCATGAGGTAATCCTACAATCAAATCCATATGTACGTGAGTGCGTCCCGCTTTAATGACTGGTGCAATAACTTCACAAATATGCGCCCAATTATTATACCGACGAATTGCCTTTAATGTATCAGCATTTGTACTTTGTACGCCCACTTCTATCTGCATGCGTCCTTTAGGGGCCGTACTTAACAGAGCCACTTCTTCGGATCCCATAAGAACAGGTTCCATTTCCAAATGGAAATTTGTATTTGTATCAACATCATGCATCCACTGCATCAGTGGTAAATGATGATGTTTCGCACAGTTAAAGGTACGGTCTACAAATTTAACTTGTTTTACCTTATGGTCTACAAACCACTGTAATTCTTGAAAGGTTCGTTCTTTAGGGAAAAACCGTACCGTATTAGCATTACCAGATAAACAATATTGACAAGAAAATGGACAGCCTCGTGACGATTCATAATAAATTATCTTATGCTCCAAATCCACCATATCAGATTCATCATAGGGAAAAGGAATGCTCCCTAAATCAGCTACTTCAGCTATCGTTTCAGAGCCCTTAATTTTTGTTATGTCCCTATCAGCAGCCATAGTCACTGCTGCATTATTAGAAGCTAAGCTATGAAGGTCGTCACTAGTCTCACGGCCTAGTAGACCCGTAACTTCAGGTTCAAACGGAGATTGGTTGGCTTCAAGTCGCGCTACTAATTCAGCGAATACTTCCTCCCCTTCACCTTGCACAATGTAATCAATATACGAGTGAGCCTCTAATATGCGTCGAGCCGTATAGGAAACTTCTGGACCGCCTAATACGATCTTTACCTCTGGTTTGACGGCTTTTAATAAGTTTGCCACATGAAGCGTCATATCAATATTCCAAATATAACAAGCAAAGCCAACTACATCCGCTTCATGCTCTGTCAAATCACTAATAATATCCAAAACAGGCATATTAATAGTGTATTCCACTATATCATATGCCTGTCCACGGGTACGCCCATAAGCACGCAAATAACGCAAAGCCAAGGACGAATGTATAAATTTTGAATTTAAAGTACTTAATACAACTTTCATCGATATCCTCATCATATGATCGCAGTAAACTACACTGCCACTAACATAGTTATTTCGCTTTATTATACCACAAACTAAGGCAACTATGATAGTTATAGAGGAAAGACAATACTGTTTTGCCCAAGGTTTTACATAAGCTTTACGGAAAATGAATTTTTTACCCTAGTTTGTAGGTTAAAATGTCACAGTTACGAATAACTGGACAATCAAAAAATTCTGCCATCAGCTTACTAGTCGGCGCTGTAGGCTGTTCTAATACCTGAAAAAAAGCCTTCATAAACAAAGCATGGGTAAAAAGAGCAACTACCGTATCAGTACCACTAAATCGTTGCCATATAAATCCTTTCCATATATCAATATTTTCTCTTAAAATATATCAAATATATAAACTTTTTCCTTTTTTAATCGAAAATAGACGGTCTATTAGCGTATATCTCCTTTTATTATATAAACTCCCTTCTACTAGGTCAAATTAACGATAATTAATGTAGGTAAATAAGGCTATTAGTGTTACAATAAAAATACAATTGACAAATTAAGCAACTTTTTTACTAGATTAAACAAAATTGAGTGCCAAATCTTAACTAATGTATCAAATTGAATGTTGCATATTGACAACACAAGCAATATGGGAACATAAAGAATATAAAAATACATTTATTTTACATACTATAATTATCCAGTGAGGTACCTATGCTAAACGAAGCCAGTCTTACCCCAGAACCAATAGAACCAAATATATTCCAAAAAGGCCGTGAATATCTACCGGCCGTGTGCCACATGGTCAATGATACAGCCCAAGGTTCGCTACCAGCGCTCCTACCTTTATTTATTACCAATTATGGCTTAACCTATGAAGAAGTCGCTATCATTATCTTTTTCAACACAGCCCTAGCTACTATAGCTCAGCCGTTTTTTGGCTATTTAGCAGACAAACGAACATTCTGGCCCAGCGTACCTATAGGTATTATGATCTGTTGCCTTAGCATATCAGCCATTGGTTTTGTCAGCTCCTATGAAAGCATTATCTTATGCTCCCTAATTGCCGGTTTTGGCTCAGCCCTCTTCCATCCAGAAGCTGCTCGATGGGTAAATGCCCTTTCAGGACAAAAGAAAGGAAAGATTATGGGCTATTTTTCTGTAGGTGGCCAAGCGGGCTTTGCAGTTGGTCCTATTTTAGCGAGTACTGCTTATATCTGGGGCCCACAAAGCTTGATTCTCTTTTCAATCATGGGGGCCCTTTTAGTTACCTTTTATTTATTAGCCAAACCTTATAAATTAGTAGCGGCTCGCCAACAACAAGCCAAACAAACCCAAACTGTAGTTGCCCAAAACGATTGGCATAGTTTCAATATACTATTTATTGTTATTGCCGCTCGCTCCATTATATTTTCTGTGTTAAATACTTTTATTCCTATTTATTGGATCACCCAATTAGGACAAAATACAGCGTCAGGCAACTTTGCCTTATCAGCCTTTTTTATCTGCGGTGTTATAGTTACCCTTATTGGCGGCACCTTAGCCGATCGCATCGGTTTTGTTAAAGTCATTCGTTATTGTTACATACTACTTGTACCAATCATGTTAGCTTTTACCCTCAGTAATGAATATTGGCTATCTATGTTACTTTTATTACCTTTAAGTTTTGGTGTCTTCTCACAATATAGCCCTATCGTTATTCTAGGCCAACAATATTTAGCCAAAAATATCGGTTTTGCCTCGGGAATTACCCTAGGTCTTGGTATCACCTTAGGCGGCATTGTAACGCCTTTAATTGGTAAATTAGCAGATATCTATGATTTGCAAACCGCTTGGCTAACCCTTAATCCAATATGCTGGCTAGCTCTATTAGCAACCTTTTTAATTACTGATATACCGCGTTTTAAACGTAAAAATAAGGAATAAAACTATTTTTATGGAACTACTAAAACTATATAAGGAGATCTCTATGATTCGAGTTGGAATAGGACAAATTGAAGTTGTCTCTGGCAACCCCCGTAAAAATAAAGAAACCATTCTCCAAGCCATAGCCTACGCTAAAGCACTACGCTTAGATTTACTTATTTTACCTGAACTAGCCATTAGTGGCTATTTAGTTGGCGATGCTTGGGATCAACCATCTTTTGTAAATGAATGTGTAAAAATGGGCGAAGATATTATAGCCGCTACGCAGAATATCGCTCTCATCTTCGGTAATGTTGGCATAGATGCAACTAAACGCAACGCCGATGGTCGTATTCGCAAGTATAATGCTATCTTCGCCGCTCAAAATGGTAAAAAAATTGCACCTCAAGAATCGCCCTATCCATTTGTAATAAAAACATTAGACCCAAACTATCGCTTTTTTAATGAAGCTCGATATTTTACAAATCTTACAACAGTAGCCTATGAATTACAGCGTCCAATTGAAGAACTTGTGGGCCTATTACCGTTTTCTTTTAAAGAGCAACCATTTACAGTAGCACCTTTACTATGTGAAGATAGTTGGGATGAAAATTACATATTCTCCCCTACGGCAGCCCTTTATGAAAAAGGAAAAAACAGTAATACTGCCATTGATGCTTATATCAATATTTCAGCATCCCCTTTTACCCTTGGTAAAAATGAACGCCGCCATCGCTTATTTCAAGAACGTGCTAATGAATTAGACACCCCTATTTTCTACATTAATTCAGTAGGTTTACAAAATAATGGCAAATCTCTCTGCACCTTTGATGGCCAATCTACCGTGTATACAGCAACAGGAACTATTAGTGTTCAGTTACCTGCCTACGAAGCAAGGGTATATCCCGTTTTGTTGGAACAGTTAGATGGTCGCCACTTTGAGCCTGTCAATCTATTAGAAGGTAAGGCCATAAAAAAAGAGACCCTTAATATAGAGCCGCCTAATGAAATTGAACAAATTTTTAGAACCTTACAATATGGAATTCGTAGCTTTTTAAATCAAACAGGTATAAAAAAAATAGTGATTGGTGCTTCTGGGGGCATCGATTCAGCTCTTAATGCGGCCCTATTTGCTACTATACTAGATCCAAGTCAAATATATTTAGTAAATATGCCGTCGCGCTTCAATTCTAGTGCTACAAAAGATTTAGCTGCTCAACTAGCACACAATTTAGGTTGCCACTATGCCGTGTGTCCTGTAGAAGATAGTCTCCATTTAACAACTAACCAATTAAGTGAATTGACCTTTAGTCGACCTTCTGGTGAAACGGAAACACTGACTATCAGCTCATTTGTTAAAGAAAACATCCAAGCTCGCGACCGCTCTAGCCGTATTTTAGCTGGTATAGCAGCTGCTATTGGTGGAGGAGCCTTTACTTGTAATGGCAATAAAACTGAATTTACGATTGGGTATGCAACCCTGTATGGTGATTTAGCTGGATTTATAGCCGCTACTGGGGACTTATGGAAATACCAGGTATACGGATTAGCACAATATTTAAATAAAGAAATCTACAAGCGAGAAGTCATCCCCCAAGGTACGATTGATATAATTCCTAGTGCTGAACTATCTGAAAATCAAGATATTACCAAAGGCCAAGGGGATCCTTTACAATATGAATATCACGACCGTCTATTTCGTGCCATGATTGAACCATGGAATCGATTAAGCCCAGAAGATTTCCTCTTGGCCTATAAAGAAGATTATTTAGAAGAACTACTAGCTATACCACAATCAATCCACCATTATTTTAAAACAACTCAAGAGTTTATTAATGACCTCGAGCGTTGGTGGAACTTATTTAGCGGTATGGCGGTAGCTAAACGCATCCAAAGTCCCCCAATTATTGTAGTCAGTCGTCGTGCCTATGGTGGTGATTTATTAGAGTCACAGATGAAACCATATTATACAGATTTGTATTATACCTTAAAGAATGAACTATTAGAAAGCGAACTATAATAAATCCCCTAATACTAGCTTTTTACAGCTTTATTAGGGGATTTTTATAATTCTTTAATTGTTATGGGAGTTCTATCCTATAAACCTACACAATTATAACTAAAACACGTGTATAACTAGCTATAATTTACATACACTGCAACTCTTCTACTGCTTTTACCTTGTTAATAATAGTTTTAACAATGCTTTCTAAACGGCTATTTTCTTCATAATCAGCAGGGGTAATAAAATTCACTCGATTATCCTTTATCAACTTAGTGGCCGAGCCCAAACCAGTTTCATTATCACGATTATATACCGCAATAGACTGCCCGCCATTGACTTTAACCAATTTCATACACGGCACGTCAGTTAACCCGTCACCAATATATATCATATTACTAAAAGGTACCCGTCGCTTAGCTTCAGGCGTATATTGATTTAATTCTCTATCACTATGCGTGGTAATATCTAACACACCCTTATTGATGCGGAATAAAAACTGAGTTTTAGCTGTATAATTAACAGCTACCTTAGGCCATTCAATGAGTTCATTATAATCATATTTAAATTCACAAGCATAAATTTTCTTAAAATACTTAGCAATACTAGTGCCATCAATAATTTCTTTTACCCCTGATGATACGATATAATGCTCTACTTCTACTCCCTGTGAAGCACCATAGGCATTAATACGGTCAAACCAAGTTGCTACACCAGGAAAAAACTCAATACCTTTACCAAGACTATTAAGCGTTTCTCGGGTAATACGTACTTCATGGCGTTGACTCATTTTAACCATCATGAACATGTATGCTAAAATACCGTCCATCCCTTCACTATCAGTTAAACCATTAGCTTCTTGCCAAAATTCGGCAGGCGTCATTCCAAGCTCAGGAATAAAACCATATTCTTGCATATCTTTAGTGCAAAGTGTTTTATCAAAATCATACATTAACGCCACAATAGGCTTCTTTATTTGCTCCATAGTTTTCCTCATCTATTCACTATTGATTTACATAGCCTGCGATTAACTTAGTTCGTAAGCTACTGTTGAATTACATTTAAATTACTTTTAAATTGCTTTTCTAATACTTTATATACATATACAATAGCGAAAATATTGAGCAAACGCAAGCTATTAACCAATCAAAAAACTCTCGATATAAAAATAAGTTGACATCCGCACTACAGTCTCATAGCAATTATGTCTGCCTTATTGGCACTTCATCACAAAATCATTTCAAAAAACGCTCAGTATGAAAATAAGCTGACATCCGTGTTTACACAGCGAGCCAACGATTTTCATACTGAGCGTTTATCTCTTAAAACAGTTTTCGCAAAAGCGCCAATAAAGCAACACCAATTGCGACTACACTAAACCCAATCAAAAATAAACTACCAAAAAAGAACAACACACCTAAAGCAACGGCCGCCAAGGTAGCCAACACAAGCTTTCCCTTCCAACCTAAAGAACTAAACGTATATACCTTCATCTTAGGAAAGCCTTCATGGGTACCATAAGGCCCTTCATTCGATCCATAGGCATAGGCCTCTTTAGTTTCCTTTTGCTTAGCACGACGAATATCTTCTTCTGATTGTTCACGGCCTTCTTCATCAATGGTCATACCATCGAAAGCACGACGCTCTTCATCAGATAAGACATTCGTGTTTTTTGTTTCATAAGATTGTTTATTTTCCATAGGCAATCTCCTGTGTCCTTACTATAAGACGAGCAGATTTTTACTGATACAGCTAATAAATATATCAGTAATTACTTATGCTTTCAAGTGTTTCTGCAATAATTCATTAACTACGCCAGGGTTAGCACGGCCCTTGCTAAGTTTCATAACTTGACCCACTAAGAAACCGATCGCTTTACCTTTACCGCTTTGGAAATCTTCAACTGATTTTGGATTATCCGCAATAACTTGTTTTACGATTTCTTCAATAGCGCCTGTATCAGTAATCTGAACAAGGCCCTCTTCTTCTACGATTTTCTGAGGATCCTTACCCGTTTCCCACATAGAAACGATAACTTTCTTAGCAATTTTACCAGAAATAGTACCTTTTTCAATTAAAGCAATCATAGCTGCTAATTGTTCTGGTTTTACTTTAGCTTCAGCGAAGGTAATGCCTGCTTCATTGACCATTTTAGATAAATCACCAAGCATCCAGTTAGCTGCTGTTTTAGCATCAGCTCCTGCTTTTACAGTGGCATCTAAATAATCAGCAGTTTCACGCATAGTGGTCAAAATATTGCTATCTTCTTCAGATAAACCATATTCTGCTTTGAAACGAGCAATCTTAGCATCTGGCAATTCTGGTAAGGATTGACGGGCTTCTTCAATTTGTTCATCGCTGATTACGATTGGTACCAAATCTGGCTCTGGGAAGTAACGGTAATCATTTTCTGCTTCTTTTTTACGCATAGATAAAGTCATACCCTTACCATCATCCCAAGTGCGTGTTTCTTGTACAATTTCGCCACCATCTTCTAATGTTTCAGCCTGACGAACGGCTTCATATTCAATCCCTTTTTGCAAAGCAGTTAAGGAGTTCATATTTTTAATTTCTGTTTTTGTGCCTAATTTTTCTTCGCCCATTAAACGAACTGAAATATTAGCATCGCAACGCAAACTACCTTCTTCCATACGCACATCCGATACATCTAAGTATTTAATGATGGAGCGAAGTTTTTCCACATAAGCTCTAGCCTCTTCACCAGAACGAAGATCTGGTTCAGATACGATTTCTAGAAGTGGCACACCAGTACGGTTATAGTCTACATTAGAAGAGTCAGACGTGCTAATGGTATTGCCGCTATGAACTAATTTACCAGCATCTTCTTCCATGTGAATGCGAGTAATGCGAATACGACGAGTTTCACCATTCACTTCAATATCTAAATGACCATTGAGACAAATTGGTAAGTCATATTGCGAGGTTTGCCAGTTTTTAGGCAAATCTGGGTAATAATAGTTTTTACGGTCAAATTTATTAAATTGTAAAATTTCACAATTTAAAGCTAAGCCTACACGAATCGCATAGTCTACGACCTTTTTATTAAGTACTGGCAATACCCCTGGAAGCCCTAAACAAACAGGGCACACATGGGTATTTTGGTCTCCACCAAATTCAGTGGTACAACCACAGAAAATTTTAGACTTTGTTTTTAATTCTGTATGTACTTCCAGCCCTACGACTGTTTCATATTTCATAGTGTTACCTCCCCAATGGATGCTACTTTATTACATTCAGGACGAGCTTGCTCAAAGGTATAAGCAGTGCGTAGTAACACCTCTTCACCCATAGCAGGCGCCAATAATTGCATGCCAATTGGCATACCATTGCTTGCAAAACCAGCAGGGATTGAAATACCAGGAATACCAGCTAAGTTAACTGGGGTGGTGCAAATATCTTCCATATACATGGATAATGGATCATTAATTTTTTCACCAAATTTAAATGCTGTATTTGGTGCTGTTGGCGTTAATAATACATCTACATTTTCAAAAGCCGCATCAAATTCATTTTTAATCAAACGACGCGCTTTCAATGCTTTCAAATAATAAGCATCATAGTAACCAGAACTCAATACATAAGTACCAAGTAAAATACGGCGTTGTACTTCAGGGCCAAAACCTTCCGTACGCGTCTTAGTCGACATTTCAACTAAATTGTCAGCTGGTACACGTAAGCCATAGCTTACCCCATCATAACGGGCTAAGTTAGAACTAGCTTCTGCTAAGGCAATAATATAATACGCAGACAAGGCATATTTAGACGTAGGCAAACTAACTTCTACAATTTTAGCGCCTAAATCTTCATAAGTCTTTGCGGCTTTTTCAATTGCTTCACGAACTTCACTATTAATACCATCGCCAAAATATTCTTTTGGCATACCTATTTTTAAGCCTTTTACATCACTTACCAAGGCTTTTGTATAATCAGGACGGTCCCCTGGAATAGACGTAGAATCTCGATGATCATGACCAGTAATCGCATTCAATACAATGGCTGCATCAGTGACATCGCGTGTGACAGGGCCAATCTGATCTAAGGAAGATGCAAAGGCAATCAAACCATAACGAGATACATTACCATAGGTTGGTTTTAAACCTACTACGCCACAATACGCCCCTGGTTGACGAATCGAACCGCCTGTATCAGACCCTAACGCCCAAATGGCACTACCAGCTGATACAGCGGCTGCACTACCACCGGAAGAACCACCTGGTACATATTCTGCATTCCATGGATTCGTTGTTTTAGCTAACGCTGAGTTTTCTGTAGACCCACCCATAGCAAATTCATCCATATTAACTTTACCAAGACTTACATAGTCTTGACTGGCTAACTTTTCAATAACTGTAGCATTATAAGGGGGCACAAAATTTTCTAACATTTTAGAAGCACATGTAGCCTTTTGATCTTTAATACAAATATTATCTTTAATAGCGCCTGGAATACCTGCCAATGGTGAAATTGTTTCACCAGCTGCAATTTTTTCATCTACTTTAGTCGCTACTGCCAAAGCGGCTTCATGAGAGTCAGATAAGTACGCATGTACGGTTGGCTCAGTCTTTTCTTTATGAGCAATAACAGCTTTGGTTAATTCTACAGCAGATAATTCCTTAGCTGCTAATTTTTGATGTAATTCATGAATTGTCACAGTGCTTCCTCCTATTCCTGTATAACTCGCGGTACTTTGAAGTAACCATTTTCTTCTTCTGGTGCATTTTGTAATGCTAAGTCATGGTCGAGTGATGGTTTAACTTCATCTTCGCGGAATACATTTTGTAAAGGCACTGCGTGAGCCATAGGTTGTACCCCATCAAGGTCCAATTCTTCTAATTCTGTTACATATGATAAAACGTCATTTAAGGCTTTTTCTACAGAGCCCATATTCTCTTCACTAATATCTAAGCGTGATAATAAAGCAATCTTCTTGATTTCGTCCCGATTGATTTTCATGCGTACACATCCTTTCATTGTATTATTATATCAAATCAGCTGTAACAATACAAAACAAGCCTACTGCCAGTCTTTAATTAAATCTAAAAACTCAGCTTCATTCATAATACGAATACCTAATGTTTTAGCTTTAGTTAATTTACTACCGGCTTCAGCACCAGCAATAAGAATGGTAGTCTTCTTACTAACCGAACCGGTAATCTTCGCCCCATGAGACGCTAGTAACTCACCCGCTTCTTTACGGCCCATACTTTCCAAAGTACCAGTTAATACAATGGTTTCACCAGCTAATTCAGTCCCACTTGGTTCAGCTACATCTTCTTCCATAACAACGCCTACCTTGCGTAAGGACTCAATTAAGGCTAAATTATATGGTTCTTTGAAATAAGCTACTAAGCTTTCTGCCATAGTAGGGCCTATTTCACTGACGGCTGTTAAGGTCTCCACGGTAGCATTTTGTAAGGCTTCCATCGTAGGAAAATGTTCTGCAATTGTACGCCCTGCTTTAGCGCCAATTAAGCGAATACCTAAAGCAAATAACAAGCGGCCTAAGCCTCTCGTTTTAGAAGCCTCAATAGCGTTCAATAAATTCTGGGCTGACTTTTTCCCCATGCGCTCCATTGTTACCAATTGATCTTCTGTTAATGCATACAAATCAGCTACTGTAGTAATTAATTTATAGGCAATCAGGCTTTCTACAATACTTGGGCCTAAACCATCAATATTCATGGCATCACGAGAGGCAAAGTGAATGATTTTCTCTTTTTCTACCGCCGGACAATGCTCATTACTACAACGAACAGCCACTTCGCCAACACGACGTACCGTAAGCGAATCACAAATTGGGCAATGACTAGGCATAGTAAATTCTACTTCACTACCAGTCCGCTTTGCAGGTAATGATTTAATGACTTCTGGAATAATTTCTGCCGCTTTATGAATCATTACATGGTCACCAATGCGAATATCTTTATCTTTGATAAAATCTTCATTATGAAGCGTAGCACGCGCCACATTCGTGCCTGACACAAATACAGGTTCCAATTCAGCCGTAGGTGTCAACACGCCCGTGCGGCCAATATTAATCGTAATATCTTTAACAATCGTCTCTACTTCTTCTGGTGGATATTTAAAGGCTGTAGCCCAACGAGGGTCCTTAACGGTAGCCCCAAGTTGCTCTTGATCTTCAAAAGCATTGACCTTAATTACCATACCATCTGTATCATACGGTAGATTATGCCGTTCTTCATCCCAATAAGCGATTCGTTCAATTATCTCGTCCGCTGTATGGCATACCGTATAATTTTGGTTTACATGAAAATGAAAATTGTCTAAGGTGTGTAATAATTCACTTTGAGATTGGATATGAGCACCTTCTGAAGATCCCAAAGCATAGGCAAAAAAATCTAAATTACGACTAGCTGTAATGGCTGGGTCTAATTGGCGTAATGAACCGGCAGCCGCATTGCGTGGATTCACAAATATAGGTAGGCCTTCTGCTTCCCGTTCTTCATTAATTCGCTGAAATTCTTTATGCGGCATATATACTTCGCCACGAATTTCTATATAAGGTGGGGCATTTTCAATCCATAACGGAACCGACTGAATGGTACGCACATTATTAGTAACATCTTCACCTACACGGCCGTCACCACGAGTGACAGCCCGCACTAATACGCCATTTTCATAATGTAAATTACATGCCAAACCATCAATCTTAAGTTCCACTACATATTCTGAACGGTGACCTAAATCTCGTTCAGTCCGTTCTATGAAACTGCTCACTTCTTCATACGTGAATACATTACCTAAACTAAGCATAGGTGAGCCATGTACTACTTTTGGAAAATCCCCTTCCACTTTAGCACCCACTCGTTGAGTCGGTGAATACGAGGTAATATATTCTGGATGAGCCGTCTCAAGCTCTACCAATTCACGATATAGCTTGTCATATTCATAGTCCTCCATTTGTGGCGCATCTTTAACGTAATACAAGTAACCACAATAGGACAATAATTGTTGTAGCGCATGTGTTTTAGCTTCTTCTGTAGTCGCTACATCTAATGCCTCTCGTAAGGTTGTCATTGTTGGCATAACATATTCTCCTGCAATCTTACTTTTCTAATCGTTTTACTGGGGCAAATTGCGCCATAATTAAGCGCACACCCTGTGTAGGAAATTCAATTTTAAGTTTCAAACCTGGTCCTGACCCCTGTAATTCTAATACTGTACCATTTCCCCATTTAGCATGAACTGCGGTATCGCCGACTTGCCAATCTTCAACTACAGGATTGCGTAAAGTCGGCTTAGTCACAGGGCGTGACATAACAGAAAGATGAGCTGGTACATGACGCTGTACGTCGTCCCGAACTTTTCGTTTAGGCCGTAATTCTTCTATTAAGCCTTCAGGAATTTCTTTTAAAAATCGAGATGGCAAATAACCATTAGTTCGACCAAACACAGTTCGTGTCGTTGCATTTAATACGTACAATTCTTTTTCAGCTCGCGTAATCCCTACATAACAAAGACGCCGTTCTTCTTCAATCTCTTCTGGATTCATAAGAGTCCGACTATGAGGGAATAAACCTTCTTCAAGGCCTGCTAAAAATACAATAGGAAACTCCAAGCCCTTTGCAGAATGCAAGGTCATGAGCGTTACCTTAGAATCGGCTTGTTCGTAAGTATCTACATCATTTACTAAAGCCACTTGCTCTAAAAAGTCCTGCACTGTTCCCGTTGGATTTTCATCTAAAAATACTTTAGCCACAGAAAGCAATTCACCAATATTCTCTACCCGTGCTTCATCTTGTGGATCTGTACTAAGTTCTAACTCTTTTAAATACCCTGTTTTTTCTAAAATAGACTCTAAAATTTGAAGTACATTATGGTCATCCATCATAGCTACTAAGGTAAAAATTAAAATCCCAAACTCTTCTAATTTATCCTTAGTTTTTCCTTTAATCGTAGGAATTTGATTTAACATCGTTAATGTCATAAATAAAGAATTGCCCGTTTCCCGTGCATAATCTTGTAATTTCCCTACTGTTGTAGCCCCAATACTCCGCTTTGGCACATTAATAATCCGCAATAAACTCAAATCATCAAACGGATTAAACAATACCTTCAAATAGGCCAGTACATCTTTAATTTCTTTACGATCATAGAACTTAGTGCCCCCTACCATAACATATGGCACACCTCGTTTAATTAACCCTTCTTCTAACGCCCGTGATTGAGCATTAGTACGGTATAAAATCGCCATATTACCATAAGGTACTTCATGTAAATCGTGCTGTTTAGTAATAGTTTCACTAATAAAAGCGGCTTCTTCCTGTTCAGATTGTGCTTCAAAGTGACGAATCTTAGGGCCCATGTCTTGATCAGTCCACAACACTTTATCAGGGCGCCCTTCATTATTATCAATAACCGCATTGGCGGCTTCTAAAATAGTTTTTGTGGAGCGATAATTTTGTTCTAACTTAATTGTCTTACACGCAGGATAGTCTTTTTCAAAATCTAAAATATTTTGAATATCAGCACCGCGCCAAGCATAAATACTCTGATCCGCGTCACCTACTACACATATATTCTGCCATTTAGAAGCTAGTAAATGGGCTAATGTATATTGAGCATGATTTGTATCTTGATATTCATCAATCATAATATAACGAAAACGATGACTATATTTAGCTAATACATCTGCTTTGCTTTGTAATAGTTTAACAGCTACGAGCAATAAATCATCAAAATCAAGAGCATTATTTTTGCGTAGTTCTCGCTCGTAATAGTCATAAACATCAGCTACTTTTTGACTATAAAAATCACGAGCTTCCATACGAAAGTCATGCGCTAATAACAAACGATTCTTAGCATCTGAAATAGCACTGAGCATAGCGCCTACAGGAAAATATTTATCATCTAAATTTAATGCTTTTAATGCGCCTTTAATGACGGCTTGAGAGTCACCCGTATCATAAATAGTAAAATTTTTACTATACCCTAAAAAATTATCTAATTCAAAGCGTAAGAATTTAGCGCAGAAGGAATGAAATGTGCTAAGCCAAATACGATCTGCCAAAGAACCTACCAAATCTTCTACACGACTTTTCATTTCTTTAGCGGCTTTATTTGTAAAAGTAATTGCTAAAATTTCATAGGGATTTACCCCTTGCGCTAATAAATGAGCAATTCGATAAGTAAGAACTCGTGTTTTACCGGAACCGGCGCCCGCTACAATTAATAAGGGACCTTCCGTAGTGCGTACCGCTTCTTGTTGCTCTGTATTCAAACCATCAAATAAACTACTCATAACAGTCCTTTCCTTACTTTTAATCGGTAATGAACAAAAACGTTGCAAGAGGCAACGTTTTTGTAAATTCACGCTTCAATTAAATAGCTAATCTACTACTTAATTGGCTTATTTCATAGCTCCCAAAATTTGAGGAACAATTTGTTTTTTACGAGATAAAGTATTAGCGAGGAATACTTCTTGGTCTTTTGGTTCTTCGCCGAAAGCAGCTTTTACAATATGTGCTACATCACCAGCAAATAATAGATTTGTGCTTTCTTTTAGAATATCCGTTACCATAATATAAGATGCTACATAATTATTAGCAGCCCGTAATTCTTCTAACGCTTTTAATAACGCTGGTTTACGAGTCAACACATCATCAGCATTCATAGTAGATAATTGGCCGATTGTAAATACTTGGCCATTAGCACTAAATTCTTTCATATCAGTACGAACAATTTTTTCATCGCTAAAATCAGATACATCAGCACCAGCTTTTAACATTTCAAGACCATATGCTTCTAAATCAACACCAGCAATAGTAGCTAATTTTTTAGCTGTTTCTACATCTTTTGGTGTGCAAGTTGGCGAACGGAATAATACAGTATCAGAAATAATAGCTGATAATAAAAGCCCTGCAATATGTTTTGGAATGTCTTGGCCATATTGCCAGTAGAAATTAGCTACAATAGTACAAGAACAGCCTACTGGCTCGTAATGAATGAAAATAGGATTTTCAGTCACTAAGCCACCAATACGATGGTGATCTACGTTTTCTACGATTTCAGCGTCTTCAATATCATCAATAATTTGAACCTTTTCATTATGATCGATTAAAATTACTTTTTGTTTTTCTTTAGGTGCTTCTACATGAGAACGAACCATACCAAAATAGGTATCCCCATCAACTACTGGGAATGCACCATTATGGCCACGATCAAATTCTTTCAATTTTAAATCTGGAGAAATAAGTTGACAACCAGCTTTGGATACTAACTCACCAGCTGTCACAGTTTTCTGCTCAAGCCAAGCACCTGCTAACGCTTCAATCAAACGACTTGGTAAAATTACACCTACAAATTTACCATCTTTTACAACAGGAACACGATTCATATCATGTTCTTTGCGCCATGCAAGAACAGCTTCTAAATTAGCATTTACTTCTACCGCTGGCACAGCTTCTAATACATCTTTAATGTGTACAGCAAAGCTAGTTACGATTTCAGGATGTTCTACTTTAAAATAATCGAGTACAAAGGACGTTTCCTTATTCGCAGGACCAGCACAAATTGCTTTAGCTGGAATACCCATTTGATTTTTTAAATTAGCATAGCCTAAAGCAGAACAAAAAGAATCAGTATCAGGGCTCTTATGGCCAGTTACGAAAATCACATTTTCACTCATGTATATCACCTCATAAAATATTTAGAATTAACGAAGTTAATTTATCTTATTTATTATATCATAGATTACCCCTTTTCAGTATGGGTAAATAGAGGATGACAAAAAAATCTCCACCCAATTAATCAGGTGGAGATTTTCATTAAATTGTATCAAGCAACTACGCTGTAATCACTCTGCAATTACACTATCATAACCATGTTTTAAAAACTATTACTTTACTTATGTTTTAATTATAAGAACATAACAAAGTTAGCAATAACTAAGGTAATACCGGCCCCAATCATTGGAATGGCTGTTCGTTTTACCAAATCAAATGGAGATATACCAGCCATACCAGACGCTACTACAATTACAGCTGTAATTGGTGAAATTGCGCGGAACGCACTGGCAATAAAGTGCATTGGCAAAATCATAAGAGCTGCAGAAACCCCTGTAGATGCTGCAATGGATGGTACTAAGTTAGCAAAAGCGAAGAATGGCGCATTACCAGACCCCATTACAACAGAAGATACACCAATAATTGCTACCATTACTAAGGTAATACCGATACCACCAAAACCAGATGACTTAGCCCAGTTAATTAGCGCATCAATAGTACCAATCGCCATAAGACCTTTAGCAAATAATTCACCTGCTACGATAAGGCTGACTACATTCGCCATTTGACGGCCCATACCATCAAAGTATACTTGTAAATCGGCAAGTACGGATTTACCGTCTAACGTACGTACATATTGGAAAATCATGCCAATAGTTGTACCAATTAACATCGCCATAATAATGTTCATTTTAATCCAAGAAATCCATAGGCTAGAGAAAGATAAAATTAAAGCTAATGGAATAACTGGTAAAATAGCATAATACAACGGTGCTTCAACTTTTAAGTCTTCATTTGTCATTTTGTCTTCATTAACAGTTGCTTCTTGAGCTACCACTACATGGCCATCACGTTTATCCATGTACTTTTGAGTAAAGTAATGAAGAACTGCTACTACTGGGAATACCCATAGCGCTACTGGCACTTGGAAAGAATGCCAATATGTTACTGGGTCAAGACCTGCTAATTCAGCCGCAAAGATTGTACCTGTATCACTTGGGCTCCAGTCCAAACAAAGAGTAGTAGCAATAGCTGCTGTAGCAGACAATTTACTTACACCTAATGCAATCAATACTGGATACATAGTTACCATCAATAGCATCGCTAAACCAGACGCACTATTAATAGCTAACCCAATTACCATACCTAATACCCAGCAAGCACTTAGTACGATATAAGGTGATTTTAACTTCCGTAAAGGCTGAATTGTTAATGTAACTAACGCACGGGATGCTCCAATATGATCCATATAACGTGCAAAGCCTGCTACCGCCATAATATTAAGACCTAATTTAGCTGCACGTTCACTAAATAAAATACGAATAAGTTCGAAAATATCAAAAATAAAATTCCCCGTTGCTTGTTTAGCCCCTAGAATCGTGCCATACCCTAGTAAATATGCTAATGCCAATAATACCATACCACCAATAAAGAGCACGGCTTGCGCTTTGTACCGTTTAAATACAAGGGTACCAATCCATAAAATAACAATCACTGAAATTAAAATATTCACATGCATACCTCCTTACTTTAATCACAACTTAGTAATTCTTTCAGTGTTATTGCCGATGCATGCTGTCCATCTCATACACATACATCTAATTTTGTATACATTATATCACGAACCTATTCATCTTAATTATACTTAATATGCATAAGTGACATTGACTTTTTCTGAAAATTATGAAGCATAAAACAGCTAAGTATTTCTGTATTCTCTCGTCCTTCCAACTAAAAAACGATGAGCATACCTAAAGGTATACTCATCGTTTCTAATCAAGCAACGAAATACTCACTTCATAAACTTCCTAAAATAAGGAATTGCTGTCCATATATAATTGTCTATTTGGCAAGCCTAATCAATAAACTAACGTATCAATTAATGCTTTTTATCTTTTTTACCAAACCCAATATTTTCAATCAAGATAAATAACATTGGGATTACAAAGATACCAAATAAAGTAGCAGAGGTCATACCAGCTACTACGGTAATCCCCATGGATACACGAGCACCGGCACCAGCCCCACTAGAAATAGCTAATGGAATACAGCCTAGAATAAATGCTAAAGATGTCATCAAAATTGGACGAAGACGAATTTTAGCGGCTTCAATCGCTGCATCAACAAAGCGCATGCCTCGTTCATCAACACGAATCTTAGCATATTCAATAATCAAAATCGCATTCTTTGCTGCCAAACCAACCAAAGTTAACAAACCAATTTGTAAATAAATATCGTTTGTTAAATTATATGTACCAGTCAAGTTAAGCAACCAAGGAATCAACGCTGCCCCTACGATACCAGATGGAACGGAGAACAATACTGCAAATGGAACCTTCCAAGATTCATATAAAGCTGCTAACACTAGGAATACGAAGATAATCCCCATCCCTAAGATAAGAATAGTCTGTGTCCCTGCTTTAACTTCCTCACGACTTTGATCGGCCCAGTCATATGTATAACCTTGAGGCAAGTTTTTAGCTGCTTCTTCTAATGCTGCAATAGCATCACCAGAACTATACCCAGCCCCCTGAGAACCACCAATTTTAACAGCTGGATAGTTGTTAAAACGAGTAATCGTGGATACAGAAGTAGTTGCTGTTGATTTAATATAGTTAGCTACAGGATATAAAGTACCGCTACTATTAGCTACATACACATTATTATTGTTTTCAGGTGATACACGATAATCTTGCTGCGCTTGGATAACTACTTTATAGTTTTTACCAAACTCATTAAAGTCATTGACCTGAATACTACCATAGAAACCTTGTAGCGTTGTGAAAATGTCAGAAACACTTACACCATCTCTAGCTGCTTTATCACGATTAATTTCAAAATCATAAGTCGGCGTGCCATCACTGTAAGTAGTATAAATAGAAGCAAACACTGGTTGTTTACGAGCTTCACCTAAGAAATCATTAACTACTGTCGCCATTTGCTCAGGTGTGTCTCCTGCTTTGTTAATAATATACATGGAGAAACCACCTGTACTACCTAAACCAGGAATTGGCGGTGGATTCATAGGTAAAATAGTTGCTTCTGGCACCGTTGCGGTAAAGCCCATCAATTTGCCAATTTTAGAATCAACATCTTGCCCAGCTCCCTTACGCTCACTCCAGTCAGCTAAGGTAGCAAACATTAAGCCACCACTTGTTTTTTGAGCACTAGATAAAATATCAAAACCAGAAATCCCTGCTTTATCAACAATATCAGAGTCCTCATTCATGAAGGCTGTAACTTTTTCAATAACTTCCATAGTTCTTGAGGAAGTTGCCCCTTCTGGCAAGCTAATAGCTACCATATAGTAACCATTATCCTCTGAAGGTACGAAGGCTGAAGGTAAAACTCGGAATACACCTACTGAAACAAGTACAAATCCAATTAATACAACAACTGTAAGCCATAAATGTTTAGCTAAACGAGCTAATTGATAGCCATACCAATCACTAAAACGCTCTAAAGCATCATTAAATTTATTAAGACCACGATGAATGAAGTCTTCTTTTTCTTTAGGCACATGTGGTTTTAACATCATAGCACAAAGTGCTGGCGTTAATGTCAATGCCACAAAAGCTGAAATCGCTACAGAAACAGCTACCGTCAAGGCGAACTGTTTATACAGAATACCCGTCATGCCACCCATAAAGGATACTGGTACGAATACAGAAGCCAATACAAAGGCAATACCAATTACTGGGCCCTGTACATTTTTCATAGCTTCAATCGTAGCTTCATGTGGTTTTAAACCATTTACTTTAATTTCATATTCAACGGCCTCGATAACAACAATCGCGTCATCGACAACCAGACCAATGGCAAGTACCATGGCGAATAAGGTTAAGGTATTAATGGTAAATCCAAGGACTTCAAAGGCTGCAAAGGTACCTAATAACGATACAGGAACCGCAATCATTGGAATTAATGTGGAACGCCAAGACTGTAAGAAGATGTATACAATTAAGGCTACCAATATAAGGGCTTCCACAAAGGTATGAATAACTTCTTCAATAGAAGCTGTAACGAAGTTTGTATTATCTACAATAATCGTATATTCAACACCTGGTGGCAAATTCTCTTTTTGTTGTTCAAGAACTTGTTTTACTTTAGTAATGGTTTCAATCGCATTCGCATCACTTGTCAAAGATACTGCAAAGGCCGCCATCGGTTTACCATCACTCTTAGCACTAAAGCCATAATCTTTAGACCCTAATTCAATATTAGATACATCTTTAAGGCGCAATAAATTACCCGTTGTATCTGTCTTAATAATAATATTACCGAACTCTTCAGTAGTCATTAAACGACCTTGAATGGTAATATTATGTGATACTTGTTGATTGCTTGGTATCGGCTCAGTTCCTAACGAACCAGCAGCGGCCTGTTTATTTTGCGAAGAAATAGCATTAACTACTTGAGCAATAGTAACATTATGCTGTGCCATCTTAGCAGGATTTAACCAAATACGCATAGCAAAGTCAGAGCCGAACTCTTGAACACTACCTACCCCATTAATAGACTTAATTTCATCCATCATGTAGTTAGATGCATAGTTTTTCAAGAATGTCTGGTCGTATGAACTTTCATCAAGTGATTTTAACGCAAATACTAAGGACATATCGCCTGTAGATTTAGTTGTGATTACACCAACGTTTTGAACTTCTGACGGCAAAGATGCTAAGGCACGTTGTACACGGTTCTGTGTATTAACTGTGTCCATATCAGCATCAGTACCTTGATTAAATTGAACGGTCAAAGAATAACTACCGCTACTACTACTGGTGGACATCATGTAGTCCATATCCTGAACACCAATAATCTGTGACTCAATAACAGAGGCTACTGTATCACTAACAACCGAAGCCGAAGCACCAACATAACTTGTACTAACACGAACTTGCGGTGGTGTAATTTCTGGATAACGTGCAACTGGCAAAGTAAACATAGAAACTAAGCCAACAATCGTAATAATCAAGGACAAAACGATGGCGAATATAGGTCGGTTTATAAAAAATTTCGACACGATATCCCCCCTTATTTACTCTTTTCTACTTGGTCTTTAGTTAGTGCTGTTGCATTAACCTTCACACCATTACGAATTTTAGTTAAACCGTCTACAACAACAGTTTCACCTGCTTTTAGACCACTTTTAACAATAGTATAAATACCTTGTGTGCCACTAGTTACAACAGGCACTTGTTTTACTGTACTAGACTCATCAACAGTATATACAAATGATTTATCTAATACTTGTGTCAACGCTTTAGTTGGTACTAAGATAGCACCTTTAATAATGTCCCCAGGAGATACAACAGAGGCATACATATTAGGTAATAAAATATGTTCTGGATTTGGGAAAGATGCTTTAAAAATCAATTGACCAGAAGAACTATCAAGGTTTTTAGCAGCTTGTACTAAAGTACCTGTATATTGGTAAATAGACCCATCAGACAAGCGAAGTTGTAATGGTAGATTATCCATAGTTTGACCTTGTTTATTCTTCATGAATTCAAGATATTCAGATTCACTCATAGCAAATTGAACATATACAGGATCTACTGTATTAATCGTCACTAATGTAGTTGTCCCAGCAGTTACAAAGGAACCTAAATCAATATCATCCATTTCTAATGTGCCATCAAATGGTGCATAAATTACAGTATCTTGTAAATTATCTTGTGCAATACGAACAGCGGCTTCATTAGCAGCTAAAGCTGCTTTTTGCTGTTCAGTAGTGCTTGCTTGCGTATCTAAAGTCTGACGTGCAATGGCATCTTCATTCGCTAATTGTTGATACCGTTGTAAATCACGTTCTGAGTTTAAATACGATGCATTCGTAGACGCTGCTGTTGCTTGTGCACTTGCTAAATTAGCTTCATATTGTCGAGAGTCCAAACGGAATAAAGGTTGTCCTTTTACGACTTGTTGACCACCTTTTACATACTTTTCAACTACATGACCCGACACACGTGCATGGATAGCCGTCTTATTCTGAGCCGTAATTGTACCATTAAAAGACGTAGCAATTTGTGTGTCTGTTGCTGCTATTTTATATGTGTTAACAGCCACTTCATTAGGCTTTGCTTCCTCCTTGCCACATCCAGCCACTACTAGCATCATTGCTACAATAGCTACTAGAGCACCTGAAAAACGAAACTTACTCATTCTTTGCCTCCTCATTTAAAATACCATGTAATATCATATTCATCGCTTCTGATAAAATTGTAATACAATCTTCTGGATTACGATGTTCATCATAAAAAACTGTACGCACTACGCCTTTTAACATTAACAACAACACTTCAATATTTCCTGGTTTAATAATTCCCATGCGTTGTTGCTCTTCTAAAAAGCTTCCGAGTAATTCCCAGTCTCGCTCAAATACCCGTAACACATGATCTACTAAAGATGGTACTGATGCAAACATTAACCGATAATGATCACCACTTATAGCCGCATACAAATCAGACCGCACAGAAAAATATTTCTTCAACTTAGTCACACAATCTAATGTAGGGTCTTCAAGGATTTCTTTATGAAGATTATAAAAATCCTGACTTTTCTCAAATAAAATTCGTTCAATAATTTCATTCTTTGAGTGAAAATTCTCATACAACGTGCGTTTGCTAATATTTAACCGCTTAGCTAAATCATCCATCCGAAAGGATGAGCCATACAATTCTATTTCAGCTACGGCAGCTTCAAGAATTCGTTGCTTCATTGTCGCCTCCCTCACTTTACATACAAACTTACTTTCACATCAACAACATATGCTAGACATACACTACACATATATTACACAAAAATTTATAAAGTTTTTCATAAATTATAGTCAATATACGTCAAAAAAAGTTCTCAATCCATTACGCCACTAGCCCACGAAAACCGAATTGAAAACTCTAGTACCATATCTCAGTTTAACTAAAAATAATTCAAATGTCAATATCAAAAATAGCTTTCTAGCAGTATATATCAACTTTTTTCAGCATAAAAATTTTGCACAATTTAATTGACAAAAATATTTTCATCAAGTATAATAAATGAAGTAAATCGAAAAATATAGCAGTCATTACATTTTATCGATATAATCTTTGCACCTTAGTGTGTATTATCTTTTTTGATACCGTATTTTCTAGGAGGAATCTATGAGTTTTTACAATGTAACTAAAGACACAAAATTTGAAGACATTTTCAAAGGTGGCGTTGAAGCCGAATTACACGGAACTCGTGTATATATGACTTTATATCTTTTAGCTAAGGAACAAGGTTTAGACGACGTAGCCGCAGCCTTCCATGAAATTGCTGTACAAGAAGCTGAACACGCAGGTTTTTATGCCCTCTGTAATGGTGAACAAAAACCAGATTTTTGGGCTGTAGCTAAACAAATTCAACAACTGGAAGAACAAGCTGGCGATCGCTTAGACGCCCGTGCTGACGATTTACGTGCGGCTGGCCTTACAGAAGCAGCTGACCATATGAACTTTATTGCCAAACAAGAAGTAAATCACGGCAACATGCTAAAAGCCTTATTTGAAAAATATGGCAAATAATCGAGTAAATACTAATAATTCTACTAAATAATCCCTAAATTAATACATAAAAAGGTCCTCATAGATAAACACTTACTAATGTGTTTATAATCTATGAGGACCTTTTGTATTTTATTTTGCTAAAATAAGCATTAATATATACAAATTTAACAGGATTTTATATTATAAAAAGATTATATTCATTTCTAAGAGATAACTTAGTTAAACTATTTAAATTTAACAATCAATGCACTATTTTTAATTCATATTTCCTATATATAAAAAGATATCCTAATTATGATACAATAAATACAATCATACTACTTAGCATTCAATTAACCAATAAATGCTTACATGTAATGTTTTGGAGGATTTATGTATGAACTGGTTACAGCAAGAACGGCTTGGCCTCGCACTCTGTGCAGCCATTGCCATCCCCTGTTATATATTAGGACAATTTTTTCCTTTGATTGGCGGACCTGTCATCGCTATATTAACAGGCATGGGTATAAACCAATTATCATTTAATCGTCAAGTCGTTAATCCCGGTATTACTTATACTAGTAAAAAAATACTGCAATATGCAGTTATTCTTCTTGGCTTTGGCTTGAATCTACAAGTTGTATTAAAAACTGGCCTAGAATCACTACCTATCATTCTTTGTACCATTACAGTAGCCTTACTTATTGCCTATATATGTTATCGCACTATGTCTATTTCTAGTTCAATGGCTACATTAATTGGTGTAGGTTCTTCTATATGTGGCGGTTCTGCCATTGCAGCTACTGCCCCTATTATAAAAGCTGACGATAAAGATATTGCCCAAGCTATTTCAGTCATTTTCTTCTTTAATGTGCTAGCCGCCTTACTATTTCCTGCACTCGGTACTTTATTAGGTATCTCACAACTATCAGGTGAAGCCTTTGGTCTATTTGCTGGAACGGCTGTTAATGACACTTCATCAGTTACAGCTACCGCCTCAACCTGGGATAGTATGTATGGTCTAGGCAATGAAACCTTAGATAAAGCTGTGACTGTAAAATTAACTCGTACATTAGCAATTATTCCAATTACCCTATTTCTCGCATTTTTAACTAATAAGCAAAACAATGCCAACAATTCAGCTCATTTAAATTCCAATACTACTATTACAGCACCAACTCCCCCTTCAATCAAAAAAGTGTTTCCTCATTTTATTCTTTACTTCATTGGCGCTAGTCTTATTACGACCATGGCCTCGATGATTGGCATCTCAATTGAAATATTTACACCTATGAAAAGCTTATCTAAATTCTTTATTGTAATGGCAATGGTAGCCATTGGCCTAAACACAGATATAGTAAAATTGATTCGTAGTGGCTCACGACCGCTATTAATAGGCTTACTATGTTGGACAGGTATTACCATTTCAACTCTTTTATTACAATACAGTTTAGGGCTTTGGTAAATATCAATACAAACATAAAAGGTCCGTAACTAAATGTATTAGTTACAGACCTTTAAGATATGGTGCCGGAGGTGGGACTTGAACCCACACGGTGTTACCCGCTTGATTTTGAGTCAAGTGCGTCTGCCATTCCGCCACTCCGGCACGTTCGGAACATTAATTATTATACGCAAACTTTACAATCATGTCAATATACTTTTACAAATTATTTTTGCTTTCTAATTTACAAAACTACTCACTATTTAATAGATTTATTTTTCGTGTCTATTTGACTCTTCTATTGCAGTTGTCATTTGACACGCCTACTACAGTTGTTTATAATATATACACATATATACACAACTATAATTCTACATATAAAATCATAGTTAATACACACTTGGGGACGTAATGGTTTCGACAGGGGTGCGTGTATCATAGATAGCGAGTCGGCGTTCCATGAGGCCGTAAAACAGTGGAACTTTTAAATTAAACGCAAAAGAAAACTTTGCATTAGCTGCATAAGCTACGTCTTACCTTGCTCTGCCCGTGAGCAGGGATAAGGCGTCAAACTACGGGCTCGCCTAATTTATCTGCTCAAGTAAATTAGGTTAAACCTCTGAGCTGGGTTAGTGTAGTTTGTCGTTGTACAATAGCTGACTGAGATTCTAAAACAGCGACTGCACTCGGAGAAGTCTATGGGGCAACGCTTTTGGACAGGGGTTCGATTCCCCTCGTCTCCACCACAACTAATATAGGCAGTAGGAATAGTCATTGACTAATTCCTACTGCCTTTTTTATATTTCAAATAATTTTAAATTCCCTATAACCCCTAGTTTTATCTTCACCTATGCTCCCTTTTACGTTAATAATCTCGGCTCTGCTCTTTCATACGCCGACGAATATCTCGTTGAGCATCGCGATCAGCTATATCTTGACGCTTATCATAATTCTTCTTACCAGTTACAAGGCCTACTGTCACTTTTATTAATCCATGAGCAAAATGAAAATTCAAAGGGACTAAGGAAAATCCTTTTTCTTTTACTTGACCTAATAGACGATTGATTTCACTGCGATGCATCAGTAACTTCCTAGTTCTCATCGGTTCATGATTAAACTGATTCCCTTGCTCATAGGGACTTATATGCGCTTGAAATAAAAATAATTCACCATTTTGAATCCCACAATAACTATCCTTTAAATTCAAGCGACCTTGGCGAATTGATTTAACTTCAGTACCTGTTAATACAATACCCGCTTCAAATGTTTCATGTATATGATAATCATGGCGCGCTTTGCGATTATCAGCAATTAAACTACTACTATCTTTTTTTGCCTTACTCACTACGTTCCTCCTCAACTTCCATTACTTCTTTTTACTACCTTTTTTCTTACCTTTACTGCCCTTCTTACTCTGTTTCTTACTTTTCGATTTCTTAGCTACTTTATTAAAAGAGTCCCGACCTGATTTTTTACGACCTTTTCTATCGCTACTAGCTGAAAACCGCTCTTTTTTACCAGTCTTACTGTCTTTGGCACTACTATTACGGAAGCTTTTACCTGACGAAGCTAACCGTGTACGACTTTGCAATGACTTTTGAATTAAAGTGGCTGCATCTACATCACCAAGCAAGAAATCTATTTGTTTCTTATCCTTATCGGCTTTTATAAGTGTCACTTGAACCGTTTCACCTAGATGGTATGTCCTGCCAGTGCGACGACCGACTAATAAAAAATGTTCCTCATCAAAGAAATAATAATCATCATCCATAGTGGCAATATGCACTAATCCATCAATACCATTTTCAAGTTCTACAAACATGCCAAAAGATGTAATAGAACTAATCTTGCCTTCAAACACTTCCCCTACATAAGGTTCCATATATTGAACTTTTTTCAAATCATTAGTATCTCGTTCAGTAGCAACCGCAACTTGCTCTTGAATAGAACAATGTTCAGCTGCCTTTGCTAGGTATTCTTCAGAATCATCATATTTACTATATCCATCAGGCCAATGCAATTGCTTTTTCAAAAGTCGATGGACTATCAAATCAGGATACCGTCGAATAGGTGATGTGAAATGGGTATAACAAGCAGAGGCTAAACCAAAATGACCCACATTAGCCGAGGAATAGCGCGCTTGTTGCATAGAACGCAAGGTCATAATCTGAGCTATTTGCTCTACATCAGTCCCAACTAAACTATCTAAAAATCGCTGAATATCCTTTGGTTCTACAGCCCCATCAGCTAAATGAAACGGTTTGCCTAAATACGTCACTACAGTCTGTAAAGCTTGCAATTTTTCTTCACTTGGTTGCTCATGAATTCGATAAATAGCTGGTTTATTCGAATCCCGTAAATAGGTAGCTACTGTTTCATTAGCAATTAACATACACGCTTCAATAATCTTTTCCGCAATGGTTCTATCTTTGCGTACAATATTAAGCGGTGTGCCATCATTGGCTAACAATATTTTATACTCAGGAAATTCAAAAGAAATAGCTCCTGATTTTTCACGCATAGCAATTAATATCTTTGCTACTTCATGTAATTCATGCACCATTGGCATAAGTGGTAGTAAATCATCAGGAATAATCTCTTCTTCTAAAGCTTTATATATTTCAGGATAGCTACAACGACGATCTACCCGAATTACCGATGGACTAATGGTAAAATCAACCACTTTGCCTGCATGGTTAATCTCCATAATACAACTCATAGCATAGCGGTCTTCCTTAGCATTTAAACTACAAATGCCATTTGACAATACCGTTGGTAACATAGAGACTACGCGGTCTACCAAATATACACTAGTCCCGCGTTTATAGGCTTCCTTATCGAGCTCCGTATTGCCTCTTACATAATGGCTTACATCCGCAATATGAACCCCTAATTGGTAATGACCATTAACTAACTGCTTACAACTGACTGCATCGTCTAAGTCTTTAGCATCTTCCCCATCAATAGTAATCATAGGCACTTCACGCAAATCAAGGCGCTTGCCAGTAGGTAATACATCAAAACTTACTTCTTCAGCTTCTTTTAAAACAGGCTCTGGAAAGGCAAACGGAATTTTATGGGCTGCCATAATACAGTTAATATCTACCCCTATATCCCCTGTATAACCCAAAATTTCTTTGATTTTCCCTTCAGGGCGACGTCCTTTAGCATCTGGCCAAGAAGTAATCTCCACTAAGACTTTAGCACCACTACGTGCCTCCAAAGAATCTGGCAAAGGCACATAAATGTCATCACCTAAACGCTCATCATCAGGCACAACAAAGCCAAAATTCTTTTGTCGATCATAAGTACCTACAATCTCTGTATTCACATGCTCTATTATGCTTTCTACACGACCTTCTGGTCGTTGATCACCAACACGACTAAAACGCAATATATAAGCTACGACTTTATCATTATGCATAGCTCCATTACGTTCGTCTGGTCCAATAGCTACTTCATAGGTGCCAGTTGGATCTACTACTAAGCCTCGCCCATTGCGCAAACTTTTATAGGTCCCTTCTACAACATTAATTTGTTTCTTGCCAGCCTTAGCCTGCGCGGTCGGTGCTGCTAATTTATAGTAATCACCACTGCGTTTTACTAATAAACCAGCCTCAGATAGTGCTTGTACTTGCTCCATAAAAGTTTCTAATTCATCAGCCCCTTTAATCCCTAAAATATAAGCAGCATCTTCTATATGATACGCTTCTGGACTAATGGCTTTGAAAAAGGCTAAAATCTTGTTTTTCATATCTTCCATAGTTTCTTACCTCTACCAAAAAAGCCTGCACAAGGCAGGCTCCCATTAATATTGATTTAAGTAAATTCCCAAGAATAAGCTTAAGGCGGCAAAAAGAATCCCTAATACGATAGTGCATTTTGATAATAAACCATCAAGACCACGAGCTTTACCACCAAATACGGAATCAGCAGCACCACTTACGGCGCCCCCCATACCAGCACTCTTACTCGATTGTAACACAACCACCAAAATCAATAAAACAGATACTACCACTTCTGCAAACATCAAGAAATTTCTCACAATTGTCATCCTTCCTATGGCTCATTCTTTTTTGCTGAATTACTACGATGCTCTAAATACTTCTCTAACTTTCGTTTCACTCGTTGTAATGCATTATCAATGGATTTAACACTTCGGTTGTATTCAGCCGCAATCTCATTATAAGACTTGCCATCTAAATACCCCATTAATACTTTACCTTCTAAATCACTTAAAATAGATCCCATTTTTTCTTCAATATCGGAAAATTCTTCACGATTAATAAATAACTCTTCAGGATCTGTACCTTGACCTTCAATCAAAACATCCATCAAGGTTCGTTCCGCTTCATCCGCATAAATAGGTTTATTCAAAGAAATATACGAATTAAGAGGAATATGTTTTTGCCGTGTAGCCGTTTTAATGGCTGTAATAATCTGGCGAGTTACACACAGTTCGGCAAATGCTTTAAAAGAAGCTAGACGATCACCTTTAAAATCCCTGGTGGCTTTATAAAGGCCTATCATCCCTTCTTGAATAATGTCTTCTTTATCGGCACCAATCAAAAAATAAGATCGTGCTTTGGCGCGCACAAAATTTTTATATTTATTGACTAGATAATCCACAGCTAAGTGGTCATCTTGCTCTTGCGCTAATTTACAAATTTCTTCATCAGATAACTCCACATAACGACGATATTCATCGTTTAAGCGTTCATTAACGCACATGCCAGCCTCCACTTTCCTGTTCTAGCAGAACACAACTAATGTATCTCTCATTATACTTGATAGACCCCAGTTCTGCAAGGCTATTTATTTCCACGTCGCAAGCTTTCCCATTCCTTAGCTACTTCACCATCTAACTGGTGACCGACTTCATTCCGTTGTAAACGCAAACTATCCCGTTTATGAAGCCCTTTATAATATCTTTGTTCATCCAATTTAGCACGTTCTACTTGTGCTTTTAACTCTCGCGCTGAAATACGCAAAGCTCCAAATCCTAAGACTTGACTTTGTTCTGCATAATCTGATGTACATACATACACATTAGCATACGTATTTTTAAAAGTAAACACAGTCCGCTCAATATATGAATCAGCCGTTTCACCATCCGCTGTATATACTTCTAAGAAATCATCAGTCATGTATTCTTCGGCCGCACCAGAATTGGCAAATTTTCCATCAAATACCAAAATAACGCGATAACCTTTATGCTTGCCATAATTCTGTAAAATGCTCTTGATGCGTGACCGTGCATGTTCTAAGGAGCTTTTACTAATTTTCTTTAGCTCTGGCCAAGCAAAAATCACATTATAACCATCTACAATTAAAATGTCTTCTTTCATCTTAAGACCTCATTATTGTCGCTGTCGCACCGCTTCATATAGTAAAACTGCCGCTGCTACTGATGCATTTAACGAATTAAGGCGCCCATACATAGGAATTGTCACTAAGAAATCACAGCGTTCTTTCGTTAAACGACTCAAGCCTTTCCCTTCATTGCCAATTACTAACACTAAAGGACTCGTTAAATCAGCTTGGTATAAGGTCTGTTGCCCTTCCATATGAGCACCTAGTACCCAAAAACCTTGCTTCTTTAATTCCTCAATTGTTTGTGCTACATTGCCAACTTGTACTAGGGGTATGCATTCCAAAGCACCGGCCGATGTTTTAGCTACCGTAGCATTAATCGGTGCTGTATGACGTTTAGGAATGAGCACCGCCGTAGCACCACAGCATTCTGCAGTACGGATGATAGCACCCATATTATGGGGATCTTCAATGCCATCTAATAATACTAAAATAGGTGCTTTTTCCTTTGGCCAATTTGCCAACACTTCATCTAAATCAGCAAACTTTACTTGCGCAGCCAAAGCAACAACGCCTTGATGTACCACGCCATTTGCATATTTTGCTAATTGATTATCACCAACACGACGAATTTCAATTCCTTTTGATTTAGCTAGGCCTACTATCTCTTGTAAAGAACCTTGCACTTTATCATTTGCAATAAAAAGGCGCTGAATCGTACGATCAGCTTTTAACGCCTCACGCACCGCATTGCGACCTACAATATAATCACTCATAGTTATTCAGTCTCCTCTATTACATCGTATCTAATGTATATTGAAATGCTTTCGCCATTAGCTCATGTAAACGCTCTTGCTGATTGGTTCGATATAAATACCCCAATACGGCTTCAAAGGCAGTACTTGCTCGATATTCTTGTACAGTAGCACTTTTAGGTACATGCACATTACTATTGCGAGCACGCTTCGCTACTTGTAGCTCTATATCAGTCAGTATAGACGTTTCTTCCCAAGCTTGTAATACTTTTGCCTGCATTTTAGCACAAATAAAATCTGTTACTAAATTATGTAACACTTGTACTTTCATAATGCCCGCTTCAGTCATACGCTCACGAACAAACAAAGAATATACGGCATCGCCTATATAGGCAAGCATGAGGGAATCCTCAGCGCTAGCTGTTATAATTCCCTCATGCTCCTTTATAGCTTTTAATTTTTCAATGGCCGTAGTCCGTAAAAATTGATAGCGCTTAAAGTTCACGTTTCTTCCACCGTGCCCCTTGTGGCGAATCTTCAATAACTACACCAATATTAGCCAATTCATCACGAATTGCATCTGCTAAGTCCCAAAGTTTACGTTCACGGCAATTCTGACGAACATTCAAAATAACCTGCATTAATTGTTCGTATTCTTCGGCACCAGCCCCTGCATTAGGACCTTCCCAAGCTTGTTCTAAAATACCAAGAATATCTGTCATCATTTTGAAAATAGTTTTTACTTCATCTAATGTTTTATGACATACTTTACCATTGCAATTTTGTACAGCTTGGTAATAAATGTTAATTTCTTTTGCGAGCCCAAACATTGGAGCCCCTGCCAAAGAGGTATTAAAGTCATCAGCCATAGCATCTTCAAACTCAGATGCATATTTACGTGCATTATCTAATAAGGCTTTTGCTTCTTCATCACATTCGCCTTCTTCTTGATTTTCTAAATAGAGAAGATTTTCAATGGCTGTTGTCATACGTTCTAAAGACTTATTAGCTTCTTCCAAGCGTTCATCACTAAAATCCAATGGACTGCGATAATGAGTACTTAATAAGAAATAACGAAGTGCATCAGGACTATATTCTTCTAAAATATCTTTTACTAAGAAGAAATTATTCAATGATTTACTCATTTTTTCCTGATTAATTGTAATAAAGCCATTGTGCAACCAGTAACGAACAGCTGGATGATGTCCTGTACAACCTTCGGACTGAGCAATTTCATTTTCATGATGCGGGAAAATTAAGTCGCTACCGCCACCATGGAAATCAAATTCTTCCCCTAAGTATTTATTACTCATAGTGGAACATTCAATATGCCAGCCAGGGCGACCATTACCCCATGGACTTTCCCAGAATGGTTCACCTGGTTTTGCGCTTTTCCAAAGAGCAAAGTCCATTGGATTATGTTTACGATCATCTACATCTACACGAGCGCCTGCTTCCATGTCTTCAAGGGTACGACCTGATAATTTACCATAGTCTTCAAACTTTTCAACACTGTAGTACACATCGCCATCTAATTCGTAAGCAAAACCTTTTTCGATTAAAGTAGCAATCATGGCTACGATTTCATCAATATGTTCTGATACACGCGGATATACATCAGCATGACGCACATTAAGAGCATCCATTACATCAAAATAGGATTCAATATAACGGTTAGCAATAATGTCCCAAGATACGCCTTCACCATTAGATGTATTAATAATTTTGTCATCCACATCTGTAAAGTTCTGTACATACGTTACTTTATAGCCAATATGGGTCAAGTAACGACGAATAACATCCCAAGTAACAAACGGACGAGCATTGCCAATATGAGGATGGTTATATGGTGTTACACCACATACATAAATCTTAGCTTCTCCCTCCTTTACTGGCTTAAATATTTCTTTTTCTCTTGTCATCGTATTGAATACTTTAATTTCTCTCATCGCTACCGATGCCTCACTTCCATAAAAATATAAAAAGCCACCATCTCATTACAGAGACGGTGGCCCGCGGTTCCACTCTGTTAAGTCCTATGTAGCACTCACTCAAACGCATAACGGGCGCAACCGAATAGATCTACTGAATTCAATCTATCAACTCCCGAATGCATTTCCCTTGGCCACACTTGAACCCTTCCACCATTTAGTTCTCGCTGTAAAGCTAGTCACAAAGTACTTATTTCGTTCATCGTCTTTAATAACAATTTTTATCGATATATAGAGTATAATAGCATGAAAGACTGTTAAAGTCAATGTCTCGCAAGCATATCTACACAATTTATTGACGATAAATTAAATAGAGCGCAACTAATATATATCTTAGTAAAAGTGAAGCCTACTAATAATTGTAATTATAGATATATAGTAACAGCAATAACACTAACAACAGTAATAATAATAGTAATATCAATAGCAATACTAATACTAATACTAATACCAATGCCAATGCCAATATGTATACTTATTTCTCTATGGACACAATATTTACAATAGTATCAACTGCCAATTGCATATGTTCTACACAAGCAAATTCATGAGGGCCGTGTAAATTTTCTACTCCAGTAAATAGATTTGGTGTTGGAATACCCATGAAAGAAATCTTAGAGCCATCAGTACCACCACGAATTGGCTGAATTAATGGTGTAACGCCAGCTTTTTCCATAGCAGCTTTAGCTATTTCAACACATTCCATATGATCTTTAATAACATCATACATATTGTAATAGCTATCTTTAAGTGTAAGTGTAATTACGTCACGACCATATCGTTCATTTATTACTTTAGTGGCTAATTCAAAAAGTTTCTTTTTACTTTCAAACAAACCACGATCATGATCACGAATAATGTATTTCATAGTACCAGATTCAATACCTGTCTCATTACTCGTCAACATAATAAATCCTTCGTAATCTTCAGTTAATTCTGGCACAGCAGCTTGTGGTAACATACGATCAAATTCCATAGCCAATTTATTACAATTAATCATTGTATTTTTAGCTGCGCCAGGATGAACAGATACACCATGCAATTCTACTGTTGCTGCACAAGCATTAAACGTTTCATACTCTAATTCACCTAAGCGAGTGCCATCAATAGTATAAGCAAAATCTACTGGAAAATCCTTTACATCAAAAAGATCAGCGCCACGACCAATTTCCTCATCTGGTCCAAAAGCACACATAACAAGACCATGTTTTATTTCTGGATGTTCTTTTAAGTAGCGAAGACTCTCCATAATTTCTACTATGCCCGCTTTATCGTCGCCACCTAACAAAGTCGTCCCATCAGTAACAATCAAAGTCTTGCCTTTGTAATTAGCTAAATTAGGAAAATCAGCTACACGACTATATAAGTCTTTATCTTTATTAAGGAGAATATCTGTACCGTCATAGTTTTCAATAATCCGTGGGGTAATATTTTCAGCATTATAATCAGCCGTATCCATATGAGCAATAAAGCCTATGGCTGGCACATCTTCCTCTGTATTAGCAGGCAACGCACCTATAACAAAGCCATTATTTTCATTAATCTTAACACCTTCTAAGCCAAGTTCTTTTAAATCGGCTGCTAAGACCTTAGCGAAGGCAACTTGTGACTCTGTACTTGGTACCGTTGTAGATGCTTCATCAGAGCGTGTGTTTGTTTTTGTGTAACGCAAAAAGCGTTCAATCATGGTTTCCATAATAATCCTCCTTAATAAAAACTATGACTACGCCTTAACTATGCCCCCACGCAGTTAAGTAAATATGGAACAAATGAAAAACAAAATTATATACATAAAATATATACATAAAAAAGCGGGAGGTTTCCCTCCCGCAGTCAAAATTGGCTTGTCGGAAAACCAATACAGCTTGCACATTATATTTCAGTGCCCTAATTGATACGTTTAAACCAATAACAATTAATTATAGTTTGCTAATTGTTTCATCTAAACGAGCTAATGTTTTATCCTTACCAAATAAAGTAATAATATAATTTAAATCTGGGCCATGCATTTGGCCTGTTGTAGCAATACGAATCGGCATAAATACGAATTTACCTTTTAATTTAGTTTCTTTCATAATGCCTTTAATCGTTGCTTTTACTATATCTGGTGTAATTTCTTCTAACCCAGCTACTGCGTCACGGAATGCCTTAAGCACTGTTGGACAAGACTCTTCTGCTAATACAGCTTTAATATCCTCAGCATGTGCTTCATCTAACACAAACGTATCGTCAAAAATAAGCTTGGCTTCATCCTTAATCTGAGCACCAAAACTAATATGATCCTTTAAGCATACACAAAGCATAGTAAGTTTTGCTTTTTCCGCTTCATCTGGTGTAGCTGATGCATAACCAGCTTCTTGCAAATGAGGCAAGCATAATTCATACAAAGCTTCATCACTTAAATTTTTCATATAGTTAAAGTTAATCCAATTTAATTTATCAATATCAAATACAGCTGGATTTTTTGCTACACGATCCATAGAGAAGTTCTGAATTAATTCTTCAGACGTAAATAATTCTTGTTCCCCTTCTGGTGCCCAACCAAGTAAGGCTAAGAAATTATCAATAGCATCTGGTAAATACCCCAGTTGACGATATTGATCCACAGAAGTCGCACCATGGCGCTTACTCATCTTCTTATAATCTTTACCAAGAATTAAGGAAATATGTCCAAAAGTTGGTACATCCCAACCAAGAGCATTATAAATTGCAATTTGACGTGGCGTATTAGAAAGATGTTCTTCAGCACGAATAACATGAGTAATCCCCATCGTATGATCGTCAATTACAACAGCATAGTTATATACAGGAATTCCATCAGATTTGACAATAACAAAATCGCCAACGCCATTAGATTCAAAAGACACATGACCACGAACCATGTCATTAAAAGCAAAGGTCTGATTTAATGGTACACGTAAACGAACTGTATATTTGCGGCCTTCTTTTTCATAGGCAGCAATCTGTTCGTCCGTTAAATGACTACAATGACCATTATATTTAGGCGTTTCACCCCGTTCTAACTGGACTTGACGCTCTGCTTCTAATTCTTCTTCCGAGCAATAACAACGATACGCTTTACCTTCATCCAACAAGCGCTGTGTCACTTCTCTATAAATATCAAGGCGTTCTGTTTGACGATATGGGCCGTTTTCACCACCTACATCAATACCTTCATCCCAATCCATGCCTAACCATTTAAGGGCTGCTTTGATATTTTCTTCGCTCTCCCGCGTAGAACGAGCTAAATCTGTATCTTCAATGCGAAGAAGGAAAGTACCTCCTTCTTTACGTGCCAATAACCAGTTAAACAATGCTGAACGAGCACCGCCAATATGAAACGGGCCAGTTGGACTTGGTGCAAAACGCACTTTCATCTTTGCCATGTATATATCCACTCCTTTACTATCATCTTGGCTTTCCTTTAGGGCTATCTCTATATTGAATACTATATAAAACCGTATAAAAATTCCTATACTTTGTCTTTATACAGTATACAAAGTCGCTACAGCTTGCGCTGCCAAACCTTCTAAACGTCCAAAAGCACCTAACTTCTCGTGAGTCGTTGCTTTTACACTAATAAAGTCTTCACCAATGCCTAACACATTCGCTAAATTTGCTTTCATAGCCTGAATATGAGGTTTTAATTTTGGCGCTTCTGCAATAACCATAACATCTACATTATACGCCTTAAATCCTTTTTCGTGTAGTAGCTTCACAACTTGCTTTAATAGCTCCATACTAGAAGCATCCTTGAAAGCTTCATCTTCGGGCGGGAACCAATAGCCAATATCAGGTAAACCGGCAGCCCCTAATAAGGCATCCATCAGTGCATGAATCAATACATCTGCATCACTATGGCCATCCGGACCAAATTCACTTTCAATTTGAACACCGCCTAAAATACAAGGACGTCCCGTTTTAAAACGATGTACATCATAGCCAAAGCCTACACGCATCATAGGTTCTGTCACTCCTAAATACTGTTTTGCTTTTACAATATCCGCGGGGGTTGTAAGCTTACAGTTTGTATAATCACTAATTACAATATGTACTGGTTTCCCTTGATGTTCGACTAAAGATACATCATCAGTCCCCAAATAATTTGTTTTTCGTGCATACGCTTGTGCTTCTAACAGCCACTGACGTCTAAACCCTTGTGGCGTCTGCACAGCATATAACTCACTACGCTTTAGTGTCTGTGCCACAGTCTGGTCTGATTTTACCTGCTTAATAGTATCTACTACAGGTACAGCAGCTACAGCCGCACCATATTGCTGAGCCGTAGTGGCTACAGCTATAAATAAATCAGATTTAGCCATCGGCCGTGCACCGTCATGAACTAAAATAATTTCTGACGTTTCACTAACAGCCTCAGTACCAGCTATCACTGAATCTTGTCGTTCTGCGCCCCCAAGCACATAAATAGGTTTCCAAGGCAAATCAAGCTTTGCCACTTCGTTTTGAACAGCCTCTAATTCACCATCAGCTACCACAATAATAACTTCAGTTAAATTTGGGACTTGCGCCATATGACGAAGGTTCCACTGCAATACAGAATAGGATCCTAAGCGCAAAAAGATTTTATTCGTTTCACATTGCATTCGTTTGCCCGCACCGGCAGCCAATAAAATACAACTAATCATTCTTTAGTTCCTTTCGCTTTAGCGAAAATCATTCGCCCTGCACTAGTCTGCAATACAGACGTAACCATTACATCAATAGAGGTATCTACATATTGAGCACCATTTTCAATAACAATCATAGTACCATCATCTAAATAGGCTACCCCTTGATTATCTTCTTTCCCTTCTTTAATTACCTGCACGCGAATCCATTCACCAGGAATCATAGCTGGTTTTAACGCATTAGCTAAATCATTAAGATTTAAAATTTCAATGCCTTGTAGACTAGCTACTTTATTTAAATTAAAATCATTTGTCACGATTTTCCATTTTTTATCTAATGCTAAGCGCATGAGCTTAGAATCAACTTCAGCAATATCTTCAAAATCATCATCAATCACTTTAATATCAATGAGATCTTTCTGCTGTAACCCTTGTAAAATATCAAGGCCACGTCGACCTCGGTTTCGTTTTAATACATCGGCAGAATCAGAAATATGCTGTAATTCCTCAAGAACAAACAAAGGAACAACTAGAGGTCCTTCTAAAAAACCAGTAGCACATAATTCAGCAATACGACCATCAATAATAACCGACGTATCAAGTAACTTAGCCACCGAAATAGATTCAAAATCAGAAACAGTAACACTTGCAGTAGTTTCAACGTCTTTAGGAACTGCTTCTTTTTTCTTTTCTTTTACTATAGACCGATTTTGAAGCCAATTAGCATATAACTCAGGCCCCTTGCGAGATGCCAAACGCATGCCAATATAACCAAAAATAGCACTTAAAATAATGGGAATATACGATCCAATCAAAGGAACGCGATAAAATGCCAAGCCAATAAGATTTGCTATTATGAGTCCAAAGAGTAATCCGGCTGTGCCGGCCATTAATTCTTGATTAGGTACCCGCGATAAAAGACGTTCCATATTTTTAGCTAAGCGTAATCCTTGACTAATCAGCGGCATAGCTATAAAAAAGCCAATAACAGCACCGATTAAACCACCAAACGCTAATGCTAATATTTTAATAATGGAAATGCCAAAGAACCCCATTGTCCAAAACTTCACATCAATAATCGGTTCCCATACTGGCATAAAACTATCTGTCAACATATATCCCATGATACCCACCAATAAGGCTATGACATAACGTAGAATTTTATATATCATCAATTTCACCTCCTTTCTTATCGTACTCTTCTATTGTACATTAAAATGATAAATAAATCATAAACTTCTGCACTTTTTTTCAATAAATTTAAAACAAATTTAATATCATTGTCTATAAAAGGAAAAAACACACCATATTTTATTGATTATGTAGCCAAAATTTAGCCAAAAACAAGCTTCATCGCTTCTTGCACCGTAGTAACACCATGGATAGTAATACCCTTGCGCGTTGTCTTTACTTGTTTACTATTACCTGCAGGCACTACAAATCGAGTAAAGCCCATCTTAGCGGCTTCAGCAATACGCTGTTCAATGCGAGGAATGCTTCGAATATTACCAGTTAACCCTACCTCACCAAGTATTACCATATCAGCAGGGACTGGCCGATTTTTTAAATTAGACACAATAGCAACGGCCACAGATAAATCACAGGCCGGTTCATTAACTTTTAAGCCACCAATAACATTTACATAAACATCTTTATTACCTAAAGTTAATCCACAACGTTTTTCTAACACAGCTAGCAAAATAATCAAGCGATTCAAATCATAGCCAATTGAGGTGCGCCTTGGCATCCCAAAAGCAGTAGTGGACACTAAACTCTGTACCTCTACTAAAATAGGACGAATCCCTTCTAAATAGGCCATAACAGCTGAACCGGTCTCTTCCTCAGTCCGCTCGGCCAATAAAGTGGCTGAAGGATTGACTAATTCAGCTAACCCTTCTTCTTCCATTACAAAAAGACCTGATTCTGAAGTTGAGCCAAAGCGATTCTTAATTCCCCGCAAAATACGGAATTGATAAGACCGTTCCCCTTCAAAATAGAGCACCACATCCACCATATGCTCTAGCATACGCGGCCCTGCAATATTACCATCCTTAGTTACATGACCAATGATAATAACTGGCACACTTTGCTCTTTGGCAAAGCGAAGAAGTCGCGCAGTACATTCTCTTACTTGCCCCACACTACCAGGTGTCGAATCTAAGGCATCAGTAAACATAGTTTGAATAGAATCAATTACTAATAAAGCTGGTTTATGCTGCGCAGCTTCTTGTAAAATAGCATCTAAATTTGTATCAGCCATAACCGCTAATTGATTGCCTTCAATGCCTAACCGTTCGGCCCTCAGTTTTAACTGCATCTGTGATTCTTCACCAGATGCATAGAGTACTTTACCGAAGCGATCAGCAACACGGCCTGAAACTTGTAATAAAATGGTAGATTTACCAATACCAGGGTCACCCCCTAATAACATTAATGCACCAGGTACAATGCCACCACCTAGTACACGATCAATTTCATCATATCCTGTAGACATGCGTGGTGAATCTTCTGTTTTAATATCAGATAAAGCCACTGGTTTAGTAGCTGAACGATCTACCGGTGCATAAGCAGCCGCACCTTTAGTTGTAGTAGATCGAACAACTTCTTCAACAAGCGTATTCCATTCCCCACATTGTGGACATTTTCCTAGCCATCTAGGCGATTCAGCCCCACAATTATTACAAAAGTAAACTGTTTTAACTTTAGCCATTATATAATCCCTTTAATAATCAAATTATTGAACTTTATTTTATATTTCCTATGGTATCAATATTGCTACATAATATAAATACCATGCCTAGATAAAAAAATCACGAACACCATCTAAATAGTATTCGTGATTTTATATGCAATATCCTTCAAACAGAAGATAAATTTTATACTTTCATGATTTTAAATAGTTCCCAGTAACCTATACAGCTCACCAAATAGAATAGAACTATACGACCATAGTAATATCTCCATCTACCACATTGGCCTTAATAACAGAACCTTCAGGAGCTTCACCTTTTAAGATTAAATCAGAGATTGGATCTTCAATCAAACGTTGAATAGCTCGTTTTAATGGACGTGCCCCATAGGTGAAATCAGATCCCTCTTTAACTAACAATTCAAGCGCTTCTGGTGTTACTTCTAAAGTCAATTCACGTTCAGCCAAGCGTTTCATAACATCCTGTAGTAAGATATTAACAATCTTATTTAAATCATCACTAGTTAATGGATGGAAAACTACCATTTCATCAATACGATTTAAGAATTCAGGACGGAAATGCTGTTTTACAGCATTTAACGTATTTTTCTTAGCTTCTGCAAATGTTTCTGCTTCATTCTTCTTAGCATCTTCTTTATTTTTAGCAGCCAAGAAGCCCATAGCCGCACTGTCTTCTTTTAAGAATTTAGACCCCAAGTTACTTGTCATAATGATAACCGTATTACGGAAATCTACAGTACGACCTTGATTATCTGTCAAACGACCATCATCTAGTACTTGAAGTAAAATATTGAAAAAGTCTGGATGTGCCTTTTCCACTTCATCAAAGAGGATTACACTATATGGTTTACGACGTACTGCATCGGTTAATTGGCCACCTTCATCATACCCAACATATCCTGGAGGCGCTCCCACTAAACGAGATACAGTATGCTTTTCCATGTATTCTGACATATCAAGGCGAATCATGGCATTTTCATCACCAAAGAGGTTCGCTGCTAACGAACGAGCCAATTCAGTTTTACCAACCCCTGTAGGCCCTAAGAATAGGAAGGAGCCAATTGGACGTTTTGGATCTTTTAAACCAGCACGAGCACGACGAACAGCTTTAGCTACTGCAACTACTGCTTCATCTTGACCAACTACACGTTCATGAAGTTCATCTTCTAAACGAAGCAAACGAGCGGATTCTTCTTCTGCAATTTTTGCTACAGGCACGCCACTCCATTCTGCGACAACAGCGGCAATATCGTCTTCTGTAACAACAAGTTTTTCTTCATCTTCTTTGCTACGTTGAGCTTGTTTTGCTTCGATTTCTTCCGTTAAACTCTTTTCTTCATCACGAAGTTTCGCTGCGTCTTCAAAGTTTTGACTTGTTACAGCCGCTTCTTTTTCTTTGCGCACATCAGCTAATCGTTTTTCCAAGTCTTTAACATCAGGTGGCGCGGTAAACACTTTCATTCGCACTTTAGAAGCCGCTTCATCCATAACGTCAATTGCTTTATCTGGTAAGAATCGATCAGAAATATAACGATTAGATAATTCAACCGCTGCTTTTAAAGCAGCATCAGTAATTTTTGCTTTGTGGAAAGCTTCATAGCGGTCACGCAAACCTTTTAAGATTTCAAGGGCATCTTCTTCATTTGGCTCACCTACAAGAACTGGCTGGAAACGACGTTCTAAGGCTGCATCTTTTTCAATATGCTTTTTATATTCATCTAAGGTAGTAGCCCCAATAACTTGGAAAGTACCACGTGCTAAAGCTGGTTTTAAAATATTAGCTGCATCCATAGCCCCTTCCGAAGCGCCTGCCCCTACTAAGGTATGAATTTCATCAATAAATATAATCATATCATCATGTTTTTGAACTTCATCAATGGCTTTTTTTAGACGTTCTTCAAATTCACCACGATATTTTGCACCTGCTAACATAGCCGTTAAGCTTAAAGAAATAATTCGTTTATCTCTCAAGATTTCTGGCACATTCTGATTAACAATACGTTGAGCTAACCCTTCAGCAATAGCTGTTTTACCAACCCCTGGTTCACCAATTAGAACTGGATTATTCTTAGTACGACGACTCAAAATTTGGATAACACGATTAATTTCTGTATCACGGCCAATAACGGGATCAATTTTACCTTGCTTAGCTAGTTCGTTTAAATCGGTAGCGAAATCTTTCAAATCACCTAAATTACTATTGCCAGCACTAGCACCATTAACAGCACCTCCGTTAGGCCCTTCACCACCAGATTGTTCTGATCCATAAATACTATTAATAGCTTTCACTACATCAGAACTACGAATACCAAATTTCTGTAATACCGCAACGGCTACACCACCACCATCTTGTAAAATACCGAGTAAAAGGTGTTCAGCCCCTACATAATTGTGTTGCATGCGATTAGCAATTTCTACCGCTAATTGCAATACTCTTTTAGTTCGTGGCGTTACATACAATTCACTACCACTGCCATTACCGCGGCCTACCGCAGCGAGTACAGCTTCTTCAGTAGCTTTGCCTTCCAAACCTAAAGCATGTAATGCTTTAGCAGCTACACTATTAGATTCTTCCAATAAACCTAAAAGCAAATGTTCAGTGCCCACATAGTCATGGCCAAACTCCTTCGCTTTTTCTTGCGCAATACCAAGAGCACGTTGTGCTCCATCTGTATAACGTTCAAACATATAATCACCTCATATCTATACGACAAATCGTAACTGTTATATTTTTAAATTTGAATTATAAACTTACATTGTAAAAATTTATGGCAGTAAATTAACTAACGGGCTAAGCGATCACGAACTACTTTAGCTCGATAACTGTCTCGTTCAGCTGCTGTCATATTTTCTTTACCTGCATATTTACTTAAAAAATTAGGTCTTGTAGTAACAACTAACTCATTAAATACGTCGGCTGAATGTTGTGGTAAAACACCTAAATCCATACCTAGTTGGACATCACTAAGAAGACCTAAGGCTTCTTCACCAGAAAGACGACGAGCATATTGCAAGGTACCAAAAGCACGCCATACTCGATCTTCAAAGGCTTCAAAATCACCATTTTTAATGGCTTCACGAGCCTTCACTTCTTCTTGTACCAATTTTTCAAGTATTTTTTGCAATTGACTAATTGTATCTTCTTCACTAATTCCCATCGTCACTTGATTAGAAATTTGATAAATATTACCAAGAGCTTGAGATCCTTCGCCATATAAACCACGCACGGAATAGCCTAATTGAGTGATACTACGAATTAAACGATTAATGCGTCCCGTCATGGCTAACGCTGGCAAATGAAGCATTACCGATGCCCGCATGCCTGTACCTACATTAGTAGGACAAGCTGTCAAATAGCCATACCGTTCATTAAATGCATAATCGCATTTACTTTCAATAGCATCGTCAATTGTTAGCGCATGATTTAAAGCTTCCTGTAAGCGAAGACCGGGCTCCATAGTTTGAATTCGAATATGATCTTCTTCATTTACCATAATAGCCACTGAAGCATCATTAGCTACTACTAAGCTACGGTATGGTAATTTCTGTCCCATCTGTGGACTCATCAAATGCTTTTCCACAAGAATTTCGCGCTCAATATCCGATAATTTATCTAAACTAATGTTGGAATACTCACGCCCATCAGCGGCTTTTAAAGTGCCTAGCACACCGCGCATTAGACTTTCAACTTCTTTTAAAGAAGCCTCGTGGTTCCGATTAGTAAATTGTAAGCCTTTAAAGTTTCGAGCTAGTCGAATACGGCTGGATAATACAATATGCGAATGTATGTCACCAATAGGATCCGTACTACGTAGCCAACTACTTAACGGTTCGTCTAAAATTTTGTCTAACATAGTGACACCTCCTATTTACTTTCTTTATTTAAGGATTCTTCTAACACTTTAATTTCATCACGTAGGCGAACAGCCTCTTCAAATTGTTCAGCCTTAATTGCTTTATCCAATTCTTGACGCAAACGCTTAATTTGGTGTTTTGTCTTGAAAACGCCGGTACCACGACTTGGCACCCGACCTTCATAAGACAAAGACCCTTGTAAACGTTTTACTAAAGGAGCTATTTGTGCTTCAAAGGTTTCATAACAATGGTCACAACCAAATTTACCAGTTTGATTAAATTCACTAAACGTCATACCACATTGACTACAACGGGCCTCCTGGCGAGTATTTAATAAACTATCTGGATACAAAGTATTAGTAAAGAAGTCGTTGGTAAAAAAATCATTATCTAATAAAGAAGGGCCAAAATTCATAAACCCTTGGCTCCCAAACCCATCACTTGGCTGTTTAGCTGCACAGACATTACATAAATGCCGTTCTGTTTTTTTACCATTAACAACTCGTGTCATATGCACAGTTGCATCATTTTGTTTACAATTATCACATAACATAAACCTTATCCCTCCTTCACCATGGCTACCACTTGTTCAAATAAGCGACGAACTTTAAGTTCCCGTGTCTTACGCTCTGGTTCCTCCATTAATAAGGCAAAGGCTTCATGTAACAAGGCCGCCTCTCGTTTATGCAGTAATTTTTGTTGCATCAACTCAAATAAAGAGTTGTCTATAATTCCCATAGTTAATGGTTTATCATTTGATTCTGTAGTATCTTGTTTATGCTTTGGCGCTTCTAATAAGGCTTTTACTGGAATACGCGTAATGCTAATAAAACCACCAAGACCACGACGAGACTCTACAATAAAGCCACGGTCATTTGAGAACCGCGTACTTAATACATAACTAATTTGTGAGGGCGCACAATTAAGCTCATCAGCTAATTCATTGCGGCGTAATACAATGCCCTCTTCTTTAGCTTGCTCTTCTAACAACTTAGCTAAAATAAATTTTTCAATACGATCTGCTAAAATACCCATAAATCATCTCTCCAAACTTTTTATATATTATCGTGTTGTCTTTCATATACTACCTTCATTCTTTATTGTACTTCGGTTCAATTTGACTTTCTAATCTTTTGACCTTTTGTTCTTTCAACCTTGACTATATAATAATTGACTTTTTGACTTTTGTCAACAGAAAAAGTCAAACTTTTTATAATTTTTTGACTTTTTATTTTTTTGACTTTTCAATATATTAAAAAGACGCTCTAAAGAGCGTCTTTTTGCAGCTATCATAAGCTATGTGTAATTTTTTATCGGTTAGTGTTTCCACTTGGAAACGTAGTTTACTATTGACACTAAACTAAGCCAGTTTAGCTAAGTAATTATTGTTGACGAGTACCTAAACGGGCATCCACAAACAATTGGCTAGCACGGCTGTCACCAGCAAATGTAAATTCATCTACCAAGTCACGAGCACTTGCTTCTTCTTCTACTTGTTCTGTAATGAACCAGTTTAAGAAGTTAACAGTTGCATAGTCTTTTTCTTCAGTTGCTAATGCATATAAGTCATTAATTTTACCAGTGATTACTTGTTCATGTTTGTATACCATTTCAGCTACTTTCAATGGATCTGTTACTTCAACTGCTTGCGCTTTAATATCGCCTAATGTAGTTGTTTCATTACGAGACTCTAAGAAATCAATAATTTTGAATGCATGATCCATTTCTTCTTGATACTGCAAACGTAACCAAGCGGATAAACCTTTAAAACGAGCATCAGCCATTGCCAAAGACAATGCTAAATACAAGTATGCAGAGTTAAATTCAAAAATAACCTGTTCATTTAATGCTTTTGCGATATTCTTATTCATAAAATGTCACCTAAAACCTTTCCTATATAATAAATTTTAATTTGGAAACTTAATTAAATAAAGCTATAAACAATACTACTAACTTTAATTGATTCTTTATAAGTACTTATTATCGCTTACAATTTAATTATACCACATCGATAATTATAAATCTAGTCTCAATTTTCAATTTTAAAACTAATTGATAATTTGAGACTGTTTATCATTTAAAAATATTACTTTTTTTATTTCACCTTCTATCTTTTCCTTATGTTTACTATATTCTCCTCACATTAAAATAAAATGAAACACTAAGGAAGAAAATAGAGCAGCTCTTAATAAGTTACTCTATTTTCGATATATATTCTCATTTAAATTCATAAAATATGTTCAGTATCACTCTACTTTAATATCTAAAATTGAATGCAATAGTTTTTGAGCATACTCACTTTGTACCCTACTAATATCATCTACTGATACAACTTCTTCTACGCGCCCCTTATAAAGAAATAATACACGATCACACATATAGGTTACTGACGGCAAATCATGAGTAATAAATATATAGGTAAAATTATATATTGACTTAACGTTCATCAGCAAATCCATAATTTGCACTTGTGTGTGCGCATCTAAAGAGCTAATAGCTTCATCAAATAAAATAATTTCCGGCTTTACCGCAATAGCCCTTGCTATGCACACCCTCTGTAATTGCCCACCTGACAACTGATGGGGATATCGATCAATAAAATCAGCCGATAAACCTACCAATTCTAATAATTCAATAATTTCTTTTTCAAAATCCAACTTAATTTGCGTACGCCGTTGTAATACAATTAAAGACTCTTTAATAATGTCACGAATCGTAAAGCGACTATTCACTGATGTGGTGTAATCTTGAAAGACTACCGACAAAAAGCCTGGGGAAACTTTATCTTTACCATAGAGAGTGGTGCCACCTAATGTAATATTACCTTCATAAGGCTCTAAAAGCCCACAAATAGCCTTGCCAATCGTACTCTTACCACTACCAGATTCACCAATAATACCTAAACATTCACCTTTTTTAACAGAAAAAGTAACGCCATGTAATATCGTTTGGTATTCTTTTTTAAAAATCAATTTACTGTGAGGTTTCGGAAATCGCACCACCACATTATCTACTACTAACATGAAGCCCCTCCTTCAGCGACTACTGGCTTATGTAATAACTGACTATAACGATTAGCAACTGCCAGTTTTTGTTCAATTAACATCTTTGTATACGCATCTTTAGGATTTGCCATAATGTCCTTGAACGTTCCATAATCTGCTACTTGTCCCTGATTAAGTACCATAATTTCATCGGCTAAATGAGAGATTACACTAATGTCATGAGTAATAAAAATCATAGCTACTTCCTTAGAGTCTTTAATTCGTTTAAATTCCTTAATGATTTCATACTGTGTAATACTATCAATGGCAGTCGTAGGTTCGTCACAAATTAGTATATCCGGTTTCATTGCCATAGCCACACCAATCATAATACGCTGTAGCATGCCACCACTCAATTGGTGAGGAAATTTATTAAGTGTATCTTCTGGCTCACGAATGTGCATTTTTTGTAGAATTTCTACTGCCTTAGCCTGCCATTCGCCTCTTGGAAACAAATCATGTGCTTCAAAAGTCTCAAAAATTTGATTACCAATTTTATACAAAGGGTCAAAGCATGTCATAGGGTTTTGCATAATCATGCCGATATCAAGTCCCCGTAAGGATCTTAATTCCAAGGTGGACATAGTTAGCAAGTTTTTCTTTTTATAAAGAGCTTCACCAGTAATTTTAAAATCACGACTTAAAATTCCCAAAATAGCTTTAGCAGTCATACTTTTACCGCTGCCCGACTCACCTAATATGCCAAGACAAGCTCCTGCTTTTAGAGAAAAGGAAACATTCTCCAAAATTTGCTTGGACCGCTCTCGATTTTGGTGGACAACAGATAAATTATTCACTGTTAAAATAGTCATTCCTGCACCTCCTTTGGATCGAGAGCATCGCGTATCGCATCACCTAATAAATTAAAAGCAGAAACTAATACTACGATAGCAACACCAGGCACCAACATTTGAATCGGGTTAACTGTTAATACATTTTTTGCCTCATTAAGCATAGCCCCCCACTCTGGTAATGGGGCCTGAATACCTAAACCTAAGAACGATAATGTAGAAATATTAATAATTGTCCAACCTACATCTAAACTAGCTAGTACAGCCATTTCAGAACTAATACTTGGCAATAGATGACGAACCATTATAAAACGCTCACTACTACCAATGCAGCGAGAATACAAGATAAAATTTTTATCTCTATATTTCATAACATTAGTCCGAATCATACGCGCATACCAAGCCCATTTAATTAGAACATTGGCAATAATAATATTTTGTACATCCACACCTAAGAGGGCAATAACGGCAAATATCATAATCTGGCTTGGAAAAGAAAGCATCATATCAACAATACGCATAATAATTTCATCAATAATGCCTCTAAAATAGCCAGATAATAGCCCCATAATAGCGCCTAACCCAATCGAAGCTAGCATAGTAAGTAAAGATAAAAATAGGGTTGGTCGAATGCCATAGATTAACCGTGAAAAAATATCCCGCCCCAAATGGTCGGTTCCAAACCAGTGCTCAGCACTATAAGGATCAAATTTCATGAGAATATTGTTTTCATAAGGATCATAAGGAGCAATCCAAGGCGCAAAGATGCCTGCTAAAGCTATTAATAAAATAAAAGAGCTCAAACCCACTACCATATTATTTTTTAACAATAAACGAATCATTGGGCACGCTCCTCTCTAAGACGAGGATCAACAATGTATTGAATAATGTCAAACAATAAGTTAAAAACAACAAATAAGAAACCCACGAACAATACATAGGTCTGAATGATTGGATAATCACGATTAAAAATAGAGCTAATACAAAGTTGCCCCAGGCCAGGCCAAGCAAATACATTTTCTACTACAATAGTACCAGCAATCAACTGAGGGATACTCATACCGATGGCAATAATGCAAGTATGTAGCGAGTTTTTGAGAATATGTTTTGTCAAAATTGTTCGCTGCCGAATACCTCGCACTGTAGCATATGTTACATAGTCTTCTTTCATATTCTCGAGCATATTATTTCGAATTAAACGAATATATGTAGAAATATATGTTAAAGATACTGTAAAAGCTGGCAAAATTAAGTGCTGCCAAGATTCACTGCCACTGGTAGGCAATAAGTCTAACTTGATACTAATTACCCAAATAAGCAATAAACCTATCCAATACGCAGGCATAGAAGTTGTTAAAAACACTAAACCACGCATGATTTTATCAAACCAACCGCCTTTATATACAGCACAGAAAAAGCCGATAGGTAAACTTAACCCTACAACAAAAAGTAGCGAAGTAAAGGCGAGTACTAAAGTGGCTGGCAAGCAGCGTTGAAACTCTCCCAATACTGTACGCGCTGGATTAATATAACTAACCCCAAAATCTAATTGCAAACATGCAATCAACCAATTAAAATACCGAATCAAATACGGCTGGTCAAGACCAAGTTCAGCACGCACTTGTGCAATGGCTTCAGGCGTTACCACTGGGGTCTGACGAATACGTAAGGCTACTTCAGCCGGATCTGATGGAATTAAATTAATAAATACGAAACATACAAATGAAATGGCCAACATCAAGGGAATAGCCGTCAATGTACGTTTTATAATATACGCCCTCATGGCAATGCCTCCCTAAATCAGAATGAGGCTATTGTAGTCACTCCTACAACAGCCTCAATAACTACCACTAGCTATGTAACTATAACTAGCTTGTTGCAAAACATCCTATTTCAAGGTTACATCTTTAAATGGCACTTCATATAAAGTTGGGGTAAAATGTAATCCTTCTACACGATTATTATAGATTGCTTTATTATTTTCATAGGTCAATGGAATATATACAGCATCTTCGTGTAAGCGCGTTAATACAAACTTATATAAATCTTGACGCTCATCTTCATTAGTAGACGTCAAAATCTTAGTAATCGCATCATCTATTTCTACTTTATCAGCCAATCCTTGTTGCGCTGCATAATCTCCATATACAGGTTTGCGCATCCCCGACAAGGAAGATTGTGGATCATACGGTAAACCCCAAGAAATATTAAATACCATATCAAAATTACCTGACTTCATATTATCTCGATAAGACTGTTCTTCTTCCCCTTTAATATGAAGTATAATACCAATTTTTTTGTATTCTGCTTGTAAAAATTCAGAAATAGCTTTTTCTGTTACACTATCACTGTTATATAACAAGTTCAGTTCTAATGGCTTACCATCTTTTGTTAAAATTCCATCCGCTCCTAATACATAACCAGCAGACGTTAACATAGATTTAGCTGTATCAACATTATATTCATATGGTTTTAACCCTACATCTGCATACGGCACAGTTGGAGCATATAAGGTATCGGCAGGCTTTTCAATGCCATAGAATACACCTTCTGAAATAGCCTCTTTATTCGTTGCATACTGTAAAGCTTGACGAACTAGTTTATCACTTAAATGTGCTTTTGTTGTATTTAAAACAATTTCACGCGTAGACATAGGGTCAGATAAAGCTACACTAAAGCCTTTTTGGTCTTTGAATTTCCGAATTCCATCAGCATCGACCATGTTTTTACCAAAGATTAAGTCCACTTCCCCTTTTTCAAGCGCTAAAATACGTGTTTGATTGTCTGGGATTACCTTAACTAAAATGGTCTTAACTTTTGGCTTTTCACCCCAATATAATTCATTGGCTTCAAAAATTGCATATTTATCAGTAACAACTTCTTTTAATTTATAAGGGCCACTACCAATATATTTATTAACACCATCTTTAGTGCTACCATTTTTCATAGCTTTTGGTGAAATCATAGCAAATGGTCGTGTTACACCAAGTTCTGTTAATAATGGGTAATATGGTTTGGTAAGGTGAATTACAAAAGTCAAATCATCAGTTGCTTCATACTTATCTATAAGACTCATCGACTCTAGCCAAGTATGACGAGATTTATTTTCAAAAATAGCGTCGAAATTTGCCTTAATTGCATGTGCATCAAGAACTTCACCATCGCTGAATTTTACATTAGGTCGAATCTTAAAAGTATAGGTCTGACCATCTTCGCTAATCGTCCAGCTTTCTGCTAATGCGGGAGCATATCCCTTATCAGTAATCTCTACTAATGTATCATAGAGCATTTCTTGGGCATACATTTCACCAGCATATAAATGGGGATTTAAGTCACGCACATCACGGAAATTAACAAATGTGAGCTGGTCACTCTTCGCACCTTGGGAGGCTTGATCACCCGTCGTTCCTGCATAGCCTAAAATGCCAAAAGCACTCGCTGTTAATAAAGCGGCACATACAAGTCGTTTTAATCTCATAGTACAACTCCTCAACTTTTTCCTTCAAAATACACTACTGTCACAAATCACGACAACTTATTTTGATAATAATTCACATTTACATCCATTGTCAATAACAGTTTGTACTATAAATTAACTATACGCAATAACTTATTTTTAATTTTAATTTTTTCGATATCAATACCACAAACCCTATAAATATAGTGTAATTATATTTATTTTATTAAGAAATATAATTAATATAATACTTTCTTCTACTTTTATAAAATCGAAAATAATTATCAAAAACTACCATTTTCGATATACTCTCAATCAAAAAAGAGAGACAAATACTGTCTCTCTTAATCAAAATTTTCAATAATTAATTTTATTATTTTTAATGAGTCCCTTTTAAATTTAATAAAATAACCCCTATAACGATTAAGGCAATACCAATAACGGCAGTAAAAGATACGTCCTCTTTCCAAATATAAACTCCAATAATAGCGGTTATCGCAGTACCAACACCAGACCAAATAGCATAGGCAATACTTAAGGGAATTAAGTTAAGTGCTTTAGATAACATATAAAATGAAGAACTCATCCCTACTACAAAGGTAAGTGATGGTATTAATTTAGTAAATCCCACCGATAATTTAAGCATTGATGTAGAAAAAATCTCTAGTACGATAGCCGCACCTAAAAATAAATAACCAACCATAAAAACCTCCTATATAATATGTTATGAATAATTGTTAATTTTATATTTTATTTTTTATTTCTTATTTCTTATTTCCTATTTCCTATTTCTTGGTTCAACTCAACCTGTTCAAGACCTTCCTTAAAAGCTTGAACAAAATTATTCATCTCCTTTAATAATTCTGCAGTTTGTTGCTCACCTAGGCTCGTCAACGTATGTGCTTCAATAGCTTGTAACTCTTTCATAATAGGTCTAAATATAACTTGCCCCTCTCTAGTCAGAGCCATACACTTTTCCCGATTATCATTATTTATGTGCATATAATAAATAAGACCTTCTCGTTCTAACCCTTTACAAATGGTAGATACTGTTTGTTTAGGAATAGCCCAATCGCTACAAACTTGGCTCTGCGTACCATAAGGGTGATAAAAAAGTGTAGCAATAACGGCTAATTTATTATAGCTAAGACCCTTTGTTTTTGCCCAAGCGGCATATAATTCTACTGTCTTTCCGAAAAAACGACCCATTGCCGTAATTTGGTCTTTCAATATACGATCCATAATTACAAATTCACTCCTTTTACACTATATTGAATGCTCAAAATACAATAAGGTATATATTACTTTTTAAGAGAATTTCTCTAATCCTAATTAGGACTAACTTCCCATTTGGAAGGTGCTATATTACGCCTCTTATAAACAACAAAATAGTCCTAATTCGTACTAAAATCATAAATACATTATAGTACGAATTAGGACTATTGTAAAGGCACGATTTAGGACCATTATAAATTAAGTATTACACAGTTTATACTCTGGTAGCCTCAATTTTAGCAATGAAATCTCGAACTTTTTGTTCAATCTCAGATATGACTAACTCAAATTCTTTATCACTTTTACCAGTTGGATCCGGCAATCCCCAATCTTCAATGCCATGTGTAAACGGTAATCTAGGACAAACTACATTGCACCCCATTGTAATAACATAGTCAACAGCAGGAATATCTTTTACTAATTTAGGGCATTGTGTTTTTTCCATATCAATATTGTACAATTTTTTAATAAGTCGAACTGCATCAGCATTAATATGGTCTTTAAGTTCAGTCCCTGCTGAATATACCTCTAAAATATGTGCCCCGTACTTTTTAGCCAATGCTTCGGCAATTTGGCTGCGACAAGAATTATGCACACATAAAAAAGCTACTTTTATTTTCATTGTAACCTTGTGACCTCTCAAATTAAATTACATGTATTTGACAACTTTTCATAGTTTCAAGTGCAGCTTCATGCTTCTCCGGAGTAACACCTGCACAACATGAACTATCCACAGTAATTGGCACTTCTGGTAAAAAGGCTTTCAATAACAACGCATTAGATACTACACAAATGTCTGTGCAAAGCCCAACTAACTCTATACTCTCAATAGGTTCTACCTCATTCAGATACTGTAAATCTTCAGCCAATTCTACCGAACCAAACTGGCCTTTGCAATATATTTTTTCAGAATCTACTTCCGTTGCTTGAAGCACCTGCTCCGCTAACTGCCAACCTTTAGTTCCCTCTTGGCAATGAGCAATTGGCAACGATTTGCCCTCTTGCGATGTTTCATAGCTTTCATCATGTGTATCCATAGTGAAATATATATCACCGCTGAAATTTGCTATCTTTTCAGCAACTTTCGACACAATACCTTGCGCTTCTTGAGTTCCTAACGAGCCGGAAATGAAATCATTTTGCATATCTACAACGATTAAAATTTGTTTTCCCATAAGATACTCCTTATCTCTATCTCCTTAGATAACACTATACATTCTACAATAGTTATAAAATCTAGGCCACTTACTAGTGCATCCTACTTACTAGTACCTCCCACTTACTAATACACACTACTCACTAGTAATGTCAAAAATACTTAGCTCTATTAGTATTTCATGACTTTCCACAATAAACATTTAAGGTAATTTAAGTATATCATAGTAAAGAAAATAAGTATTAGTATATTTAAATCTAAATTTTAATCAGTCACGCAAATTTACTAGATAAACGATTAGCGATTCTCACTAACAACAACATAATTGGCACTTCAACTAATACACCTACTACCGTTGCTAACGTAGCCCCAGAAGATAAGCCAAATAAAGCTATAGCAACCGCTACCGATAATTCAAAAAAGTTAGAGGCCCCAATCATCGAACAAGGAGCGGCCATAGAATAAGGTAGCTTTAAAAAATACGCTAAACTAAAAGTAATGCCAAAAATAAAAAATACTTGAACAATTAACGGAATCGCAATAAGTACAATATCAAGCGGCTGAGCTAAAATTTTATTTCCTTGAAAGGTAAAAATCATAATAAGAGTCAATAATAAGCCTACCATTGTATAAGGATCAAACTTAGGAATAAATTGTTCTGTTAGATAAGTTTCACCATGTTTTTTAACAATAATTTGTCGTGTAATAACACTAAATGCCAATGGCACGACTACAAATAACACAACAGACACCACTAACGTTTCCCATGGAATGTAAATATCCCCTCGATTTAAAAGAAAGCTAACTATTGGAACAAACGCTACTAAAATAATTAAATCATTACTTGCCACTTGTACTAAGGTGTAAGCACTATCTCCTTTAGTTAATTTACTCCATACAAAAACCATAGCAGTACATGGTGCTGCACCTAATAGAACAGCACCAATTAAATATTCTAATGCAAGAGCATTTGATAAAATATCCTGATAAATAATAAAGAAAAACACATAACCAATAGCATACATAGAAAAAGGCTTTACCAACCAATTAATAGTCCAAGTTAAAAATAGCCCTTTAGGATTATTACTAATATTACGCAAACTTGAAAAATCTACTTTTAATAGCATGGGATATATCATTATCCACAATAGAATAGTCACAGGTATTGATACATTATACAACTCAAGTTGCCCCAGCCATTGTGAAAATTGAGGAAATAATTGCCCCAAAGTAACACCAAAAAGCATACAAAGTAATACCCAAATTGTTAAATTCTTTTCAAAAAATGAAATACCTTCTACTTTCATAACAACCTCCTAAAAATTATAACTCTCCCATCAAATCAAAATATTTTGATTTAATGGTTATTTTTTAGTCACCCTATATTAGGGTGACTAAAATTTATAGTACATGAGTTGCATTTAACAACACATTAACTGCTCGCTGACACCCTTCAGAAGATATATGATAGAATGTCCACTTACCGTCTGGTCTACCAATTACTATCCCTGCATCACAAAGAACTTTCATATGATAAGATAAACCTGACTGTGTCAAATCAAGCTTTTCCAATAATACACAAGAACATTCTTCACCATGTTGCAAAAGTTCTAAAATAGCTAGGCGTTTTTCATCGGAAAAAGCCTTAAATATTTTAGCATTTGCCTTATGATTTAAATGACCTTTTTCTATCATATAAATTCATCCTCCTAACAAATCAAAATTTTTTGATTTGTTATTAGAATACACCTTCATTGACCCTTTGTCAATTATATATTTTACTAAATATATAAACTCCATTGCCTATATTTTCTCCAAAATATACTCCTACATAGATACTCATGCTTAAATAATTATGGTTTTATAATTTTATAGCGAGCCCAAATTGCCCCGCCGTCTTGTGGTAACACATTAATAAGCTCAAAACGTTGAGGTCTATCAGATTCCCCATTTTCAAATGCTGCAAACAAAGCAGGAGTTTTCAAAGAGCCATCAGCCGCTGCCGCTATAACAATACTGACTTCATCACACATTCCCGCCTGAATATACGTCCCCTGCTTTAGCTCCTTCTGGTGTTTCAAAAAATTTTCCCATAATCTTTCCATCTAATGATGTCAGCATATGACAAAAAATATAAGGCCGTTTCATAACTAATTCCTCCGCTGAAAAAATTAAACAAAATTATCAAATGATATGTCTTGAACAATTCCATGCATACATTAACTATAAATGTTAAAGCAAACTTCACAAGTGACTCTTAAAGATTACATAGTTATATCATTGTAATAGCCTTAAAATATTTGTTTATTTCACTTTTTAACATCTATTACTAAAAGGTATTGTCTTATATTGGAGATTTTTGTATACTAAACATGACTACAACATGAAATGGCATACAGTGCAATATTCTATAAACTGTACGTTCATAAGTCTAAGTAGTCAACCATTGTTTGGAGATATGTTTAGTGAAAAGCTGTATTTTAATTAGGAGAGTGATAGTATGAAACAGCTCATGCGTATTTTAACGGTATTATTTATCCCTTTATTTATGGCAACTTTGTATAATCCTGTAGATGCTAGTTGGCTCAGTAAAACATTAGACAAACTGGATCGTGCCTTAGGCATACCAGCTGGTACAACTACAACATCGGATGGGACTATGAAAGCTTCACAACGTGGGGAGCGTTGGATTGAAGTATCTTCAAACAAATATTATACGACCTATGTAGATCGTCGTAGCTTAGAAGCTAGTGGGCAAGCACAAAATCGTAAAGTTAAAGCACATGTAATGCATGTATTTACACCTTTAGGTTCACAGTGGATTGGTAATTCTAGTAGAGGTAATGTAAAGCCAGATGTAATTACTACTTCTATCACTAAATATACAGTAGTATATTCCACTAAAATTTATGAAGGTTCTTCTGCAGAATATTATGATATTCATGGAAATCTCATTTATGATGGTTATTTATCAGATTTTGATTCTGGGTGGAATAAATATGTCCCAATGTCCGAACACGAACAAATCAAAGATACGCTCTTTGCTATGTTCGGCTGGAATTATTAATTATCCGCCCAATTAAATAATTTTCACACACAACAAAAGGACTGAACTAGTTAACTAGTTCAGTCCTTTTACTTATAGGATTCTGGATTAGACAGCTACAGTGTACTCAATTTTTCATATCTTTTATTTTCTCTTAATTAGCTTCTTAATGAGTTTCTTCTTTAGATTCTTTCGCTCTATGTTCTTTTTCTTTCGCCAACATTTCACGGAGTACTTTTTCAAATTCTTCAACGGGCAAAGCCCCTGGTAGTGCTACTTGGTCATTAACAACAAAGAATGGCACTGCCTGAATACCATAACGAGCGGCCAAAGCTTCTTCTTCACGTACTTCGCTAGTATATTCTTCAGAAGTTAAGACAGCACGCGCCTCCGTTTCAGGCAAACCAACTGCTTTAGCAGCAGCCACTAGCACCTCATGGTCAGCTAAGGGTTTACTTTCTGTAAAATAAGCAGCATATAAGCGTTCAGCTAATGCATCGGCCATTTCATAACTTTTGCTCTGTGCCCATTTTGTTAAACGATGTGCATCAAACGTATTTGTAGACTGTGCTTTATCATACTTAAAATCTAATCCAATAGCTTGTCCCATCAAATTAATACCATTTATTTTATCCTCAGCTACTTCACGAGTTAGTCCATATTTCTGAGCAAAACGGTCAACAGTTGTAGTTTCACAAACAGTAGGTGCCGCTGGATCTAATTCAAAGGCCTTCATAATAATAGTAAAAGATATATTTTCTTCTGCTTTAATTTTTTGAATCGCTGCCTCCAAATGGTTTCGTCCAATATAGCAAAATGGACAAGCATAATCTGACCAATATATAATTTCCATACAATTCCTTTCTACTCTTACAGATTTTAAACTATTAGCTATATTTTATCTTTTTATCATTTTAATTTACTTGTATCCCCAATTACATTAGTTTTTAAATCACTTAGTAAACTACTCAAAATCACCAAATTATAATCTTAGTTACTCTATTACCATCATGAACAAAACGAATCCCCTGCATATTATCTGATAAAGGATAAAAAACTCCATAAAACCACATGTTATGACCTTCATTTACGGCATCTGGTCTACCATACAGAGCATATACTTTTTCCAAGGAATCCCCCACCGCAACACCACGATTAGTTACAGCATCACGGTTAACAATTTCTATATAAAACATCTTCTCGCTTCGTTGAAACGTACTAAATGTAATGCCACCATACGTAAGTGAGTCAATCTGATTGCCATACCAAGTAGTAGCGGAAGGTGTTCCTAAACTTCGTTGAATATCTGAAAAATCAGCGCCCAAACTAACACCAGCTATAGTTAAATCACTCTTTGGCAATGGTTTACCATAAGCCCTGCCAGGTCTCGCATTGTCATAAGTCCCTGTCATATTAGCTAAAGCACTTTTCAATTTACTTTGATGTTGTGTTGCCTCATTACTTGAAGCCGCCTGAACCCCACTAAACTCCATAGGTACCCTATTCATTATATCTAATTGCAATGCACTTAATATCCCTAAACTAAGTAATACAGCAAATACTTTTTTCATATTAGCATGGCCTCCTCTCTTAACAAAAGGTGTGATAATACTATTTTCCAATGTATCCCCTTATATAGTATTTCGACATTAAGCTAGTTTCCCCTTTAACAAACTTATAACAACCTTTCTTATAAACAAAAAGCTCTTGAAAGAGCTTTACTTTCAAGAGCCTTTAATGTTTCAATTATGCACTACGCCATTTTAATAACAACGCTGAATTAATGATAACTAATACAGAACCAGCATTATGAACTAAAGCACCAGTTACAGGATTTAAAATGCCAGGAAAGGATAATCCAATAGCAACAAAATTTAAAATCATAGCAAAGGCTAAATTCCACTTAATCGTACTCATCATACGCTTTGCTAAGGCAATCAAGTGAGGCAATTCTTTCACTTCATCATCCACGAGGGCAATGTCAGCAGCATCAACAGCAATATCACTCCCTATGCCACCCATAGCAATCCCTACATTCGACTTTTTAAGTGCTGGCGCATCATTGATACCATCGCCAATCATAGCCACATTCTGCTTAACTTGTTGACGCTGATTAATATAGTTTAATTTATCTTCTGGCAAACAATTAGCTACAATTTCACGAATGCCTAACTGACTGCCAATCGCATAGGCTGCATTTTGATTATCACCAGTTAATAAAACAGTTTGCACTCCTAAGCGGTGAAGCCGATCTACCATCTGTGCACTGTCAGGCCGTACAGTATCTGCTAGAACAAGATAGCCTACTAATGTATTAGCAATGGCAATGTAAACGATTGTACTTCCTTTATCTAAGTAGAGTTGAGCTGTTTTAGCTACACCAGGACTAATAGCAATGCCCTGCTCCGCCATTAAACGGTCATTACCAGCTAAGATTAATTGCCCTCCAATGATGCCAGACACACCGCGTCCTGGTAGCATTTTAAAATCAGAACAAGGCAATAAATAGGCTGATTCTGCCTTCCTTGAATCAACGGCACTAGCGTCTACCTTCAGTGTTGCTGCTTGCTTCTCTTTATAGGCCTTAACAATTGCCTTTCCTAATGGATGTTCTGACATAGCTTCTAAACTAGCCGTTAATTGAAAAATAGCTTGTGCCGTATTAGTTCCATATGTACTAGTACTTTCCTGTGTAACATTAGTTCCATATGTAGCATTAGTTTCATATGCAGTATTAGTTTCATATGTAGTATTAGTTCCAGATACACCATTAGCTCCATATACGGTATTAATCTTATATTCGCCAAGCGCTTTAGTCGTTGCCACTGTATTACCAACTGTTTCAATAGCAACCACAGTAGGTGTGCCATAAGTTAAAGTTCCGGTTTTATCAAACGTAACTTTTGTTACTGTAGCTAATCGTTCAAGAGCATCCCCTTCACGCACTAAAAAACCGTGCTTAGTGGCATTGCCAATGGCTGCCATAATAGCTGTTGGCGTAGCTAATACAAGGGCGCAAGGACAAAATACAACTAAAATTGTTACAGCCCGTAAAATTTCACCAGTAACCCACCAGGTTCCCACAGCAGATAATAAAGCAATAAGAACTACCCAAGTGGCCCAACGATCAGCAAGTCCCACAATCTTTGCCTTCCCCGCATCAGCTGACTGTACTAGTCGAATCATACGTTGAATAGAGCTATCTTCGCCCACTTTTGTTGCTCGCATATGAAATGCCCCAAATTGATTAACGGTCCCACTCGCTACTGTATCACCAACAGTTTTATCTACAGGTAATGATTCGCCTGTTAAAACGGCCTGATTAATAGATGTTTCACCTGAAATAATTTCGCCATCCACAGGAATGGTTTCTCCAGGTAATACGCGAAGTATATCACCAACTTGCACTAACTCCGCATCCACTAAAGTCTCACCAGATGAAGTCATAAGGCGAGCTTCTTGCGGTGTTAAATTAACTAACTTTTCAATGCCAGCCCGCGCCTTTGCTACAGTAATATCTTCTAAAAGAGCACCAATTTGCATAATAAATGCGACTTCGGCCGCTGCAAAAATTTCACCCGTTACTATAGCAGCTATCAAAGCCAACGATACCAGTACATCTGCTTTAATATCAAATTCAGTCACTAGACCAATAATAGCTTCTAAAATGATAGGGACACCACATAAAATAATCGCTACCCAAGCTATATCAAAAGGAAATGGCTGAATATCAAATAAACTAGCTAATACAGCTAAACCTGATAGCACTAAAAATACTATATCTTTTTTAATTCCACCTAATTCTAATATATACTCGACACGACTAAATACAGTCACTTCTAATTTACGAATAGCAGCTTCCATCAGTTTGCCTCCTATAGACACCCATTGCAATTAATTATTATATGTTTACATGATTAATCATTCATATATTTAGGCTAATATACCCATAGAGGTATATCCTTATACCACCAATTATATACCTATGGGGGTATAGGTTGTCAAGATATGCAATAAAAAAAGACGAAGTATACTCCAACGTATCTTCGTCTACATATCTAAATGTTACTATATTAGTATATTACTTATATTATGGCATCACTTATAATTGTATTACTGCATATTAGCAAAACGTTCTACTGCTTTAGTAAATTTATCTAATGTTTTATCTACATCCCCATGCTCTAGACCATCACGCACACAGTGACGAATATGACCTTCCAAAATAACCTGCCCAACGCGATTAAGAGCTGATTTAGCAGCATTAATCTGCGATAAAATATCTTCACATGGCACGTCTTCGTCAACCATTCTATCAATAGCCTGTACCTGCCCAATAATTTTCTTTAGACGGCGATGTAAATTATCCGCATCCATACACTGTTTCATAGGTAGCCTCCATTTTTTATATTATATTTAATGATACCTTTCAAAGCCTAGAATGTCAATAAAAAGGGCATTCTTACCCCTTTTGAATAAAAAAGAATCATCGTTAACTAACTTTTTGCTATATGTAAACAATACTTTCATAGTTAAAACAAATTACTCTCACTATAAAAAATATCGCAGTATATGATTTTTATCATCTTACTGCGATACTCTCTTTAATTCATTATTCCATTGCTTTGTATAGCTCTCACTAAACTGCATTTTAAAAGCTACCTCGCTACTTTCACTCACTACATTCTGAAATTTATATCAAATTATAGTGCTTTGTACCAGTCTTCTAGTAATTGGTTGATTAAAATTAGAATTGCCATCATAATAAAAACTTCCTTTCTTAAAATCTATTTTTACTAGATTCTATAGATTATTTCTTAACTATGATGTTATTCTAAACTATAAAGTAGCTTTATAGTCAATAGCTTTTTTGCAAAATTCCTATGAAATTTATATGAACTTTCTAAAAAGACTTTTGTTTTTACAAGAACGCATATAAAGTATCACTAGATAGCATTACTACAGGCTTTGTAACTTATACTTCTTAGCCTCCAAAATACTCATTTTTTATCGTTAAGAGGCTTCACAGGAACTTGTAACATAGAAAATACTTCATCATGCAATTCTTCATCAAAGGTCGTATCTAAAAAGCAAGCGTCCACTACATCGCCACAAACTTCATACCCTTCACTTTTAATCCACTCGAGAAGTTTATTCAGTACCGCCACATCATTAGGTCGTCCTCGTTTATAGCGGCATACATAAGCTCCTTCTGGCAACGTAACTAATGTTGATTCGAAGCCCGTTGATTCTACAGGAATTCGAATATAACAACCTCCATCTTTTAAAGGATTGTCCGTAAGCAATGCTTCTTGTTTTAACAAAGTACCAAAACTATAAGCAGGTAAAAATTCATGACTATATAAATCGCGCCACAATTCCATCGCTGTCAAATGTATATTTTGCCGATCAACCTCGCCCGTTTCAGTAGCTTGAAATGGATGAAATATAATACTCCGTGGTTTATAATGCCGTAAAAAGGGCTTTTCTTGTGGCTGTGAAACAGCTAATACAGCTTCTTTATACATATAAAGGCGCTGTTGTAAAGCTAAGCGTTTGCGCCCCAATTCCTGTAATTCACGTTCAATTTTGCCCTCTTGCGCCACTAATAATTGTAACTCTACTTCAGGATTGCGCTGATTGAGATGTTGTTGAATCTCTTTTAAACTAACCCCTAAAGATTTTAAAAAACATATCTCTCGCAATAAAGGAATTTGAATACGACTATAATAGCGATAGCCATTATCAGCTACATATACTGGTGAAAACAAACCAATTGAGTCATAATATAGCAATGTAGGCCGCGTTAAACCGTGTAATTTGGCCATATCACTGATACTAATTAAATCCTCATGCATACATGGTCTCCTCTCATTGATTACAATCTATTGTAAATAACTCTTCCTTTAAATTATTTTGAAAAGCTATCTGTTATTATAGCCTGCCGTATTTTTATTTATAGAAATTACTCTTCTCCTTTAAAAGAGCTACTATTGTACTGATATTATAACATACTCATACTATAAAGACCCTAGATTAGAAAGATACTTCTACGCCTAATTGGTAATTGCGCCCTGGCATAGTCCACCAATCGCGAGAACCACCATAGGCCACATTAGACATTTCAGCATAATATTCGTCAAAAATATTATTTACACGACCAAAGATGGTAAAATCATCATTCACTCGGTAATTAGCACTAATATTAGTAATCCAATAGGTGCTCTTAGGGAAGAAATCCTCCTTATCATCACTTACAGAACGGCCAGGTCGGTCAATCACACCACGCACATCTAAATGAGCATCCCATTTTTCATCATTATAATCTAAAGCTTATCGCAAATTAAATATTATTAGTATAACATTTGATACTTTAGTCAATTTCTACTAATATTTCCTCCATTTATAGCTCTTACCCTTCATACAATTTTTGCTCTTTATTCGCCTTAAAATCAAACAAATATATTATTGACTAAAATATTTGTTCGATGTATCATTTTAGTAGATATAAAGGAGGGAGCATGATGGGATACATTAATTATGACTTAGAGCCACGGTCTGACATTGCTTTTATCGACATGAAATCCTTTTACGCTAGTGTCGAATGTATTGAACGCGGCCTTAATCCGTTAACAACTTCACTCTGTGTTATGAGTCGTGCTGATAACTCTAAAGGTCTTATCCTAGCCTCCTCACCCACCTTCAAATATGTTTTTGGCAAACAAAATGTAAGCCGCTCCTATGATTTACCATTCGATATTGAAACGCGCCGCTTTAATATGAAACGTGCTCTGCAAGAGGGCCTTCCCATTACATCTAAATATATTAATTATATTGAAAGCTGGGCGCAACGAACCCTAATTGTGCCACCTCGTATGGGATTATACATTGTAAAAAATATCGAAATTCAGCAAATTTTTCGTGAATACGCTGCTACAGAAGATATCTGCCCTTACTCTATTGACGAAGGCTTCATTGATTTAACTCGCTCTATTAACTATTTTATCCCCCAACATCATCTATCACGCCGTGAAAAATTAGATATTATCTCTGCCAAAATTCAACATGATGTATGGCGCCGTACTGGCATTTTTAGCACTGTTGGCATGTCTAATGCCAATCCTCTACTGGCTAAATTGGCCTTAGATAATGAAGCTAAAACAACACCTATGATGCGTGCCAATTGGTCTTATGAAGATATTCCTACTAGAGTCTGGAAGCTACCTAAACTAACAGATTTTTGGGGCATCGGTCGCCGCACAGCACGCCGTTTAGAAAACTTAAAAATCTATACCATTAAGAATTTAGCCCATGCAAATCCAGATATGCTAAAAAAAGAGTTTGGCATTATTGGTGTACAGCTATGGTTTCATGCTAACGGTGTTGATGAGAGTAATGTACGAGAACCTTATAAAGTACATTCAAAAGGAATCGGTAATTCACAAATTTTACCACGTAATTATACTAAACAAACTGACATTGAATTATTATTATCTGAAATGGCCGAACAAGTAGCTATCCGCTTACGCCGCAGTCACCAGCAAGCCCAATGCGTATCACTCTACATTGGCTTTGCTAAAGATGTACCATTTAGGATAAATTCCTCAACAAGAGCTTCCCATTTCCATACACCTAGCCATGAAACTAACAATACGACTACACGTGATTCCTTTCAAGCACAAATGAAGATAGATGCTACCCAATTAACAAAAGACCTAACTAAATATGTACTCACCCTTTTTCGCAAACATTATAAAGGAGAGGCGGTACGGCAAATTGGTGTACGCTATAGCCAACTAGTGCCAGAAACCTTACAGAGCATGTCCCTCTTTGATACTCCTGAAACCATGCAAAAAGCCTATAATTTGGAGCATACCATTGATGATATTCGCTGCCAGCATGGCTTTCTTTCCGTCCAAAGGGCTTCAGCCCTCTTAGAAGCTTCCCGAGCTATTACACGCAGTAAACTCATAGGTGGTCATGCTGCTGGTGGCGCTGGTGGCTTGGATGGTCTCTTATGACTAATCGATCATATTTACCCTTCTTATCAGCACGAACCTACAAAGACCGTAAAATGGCTAAATGGATGGGATTCTTTTTATCAGATCATCAAACCGCCCTCTTACAATCTCATTTTTCATTAGAATTAGGGAATGCTATGAGTCAAGAAGAACGCTTAATCTGGCTAAGTCGCCTTTATGCACAACAATGTAAAGCTACATTTTATATTCAGGAATATTTCAAGAGTGGCTCCACTATACGACAATTACAAGGTTACATTCAAAATATAAGTTTAGAAGAAGTCATTATAAAAATAGTGCCCTCAGATTCAGATTTAAATATAACAAAAGATATAAATCTAACCTCAACATATGTCACTGTTTCATTAGACCAAATTATGCGTATTACCACCGAGGAGATGAATACCGATGAAAACTAGGGAGTTTCAACGCAATCAACTACAATTCGCCTATTTTACTCCTAACTATTTGCAATTTGAAAAGGACTTTTACGAATATTCGGCCTTAGATACACCACTAACGTTTTTAACGGATGATATTTTACAAAGCATGGCTCATTCTCAGCAGAACTTTTTTAAATTGAACAAAGAAAATGCTAAAGACAATCAAGATCATTACTTTTATTTTAAAATTCAAACAGTAGAACCTAAACGCTTAATCAGACAGTATGTATATGAAGGCCACTCTGTCTCCAAATACAAGCCTTAATTCTGCCATAGTATAATAAAAAACCAGTAAGCTATAGCTTACTGGTTCTTATTTATAGAGAATGAGTCTAGCCGTTCCACACCTAAGGGCTGTTGCAACCAATTAGGTAAATGGTGACTGTATGTCTTAAATAGCCAGCAACAAGTATAAACACTTAGGCCACCTATTAAAACACCAAGTAGTGTACCAACTAATACGTCCGTAGGATAATGTACATATAAATATATGCGGGAAAATCCCATAATAATAGCACTACCAAGGATTATATATCGACCAGGAATTCTCTCTAGCATTAATATGGTAGCCATGGCAAAAGACGACCAGGTATGCCCCGATGGAAACGAATATCCCTGTGGGGCTGTAATTAATAATTGCACAGCTGAGTCCCACTCAAAGGGTCGCAAACGCCCTACTAAAGGCTTAATTCCTAAATTACAAATTAAAAAGCCTATGCCTAACGCTAATACAATAGCCACCCCGGTTTTACGATATGCAGAGTTCCAAAGTAAGTAGGCCCCTATAATCAGCCAAATAAAGCCACTGTCACCTAATGTAGTAATACTAATCATTAATGAATCTAACCACGCTGTGTGCCAGTGTAACCAAATATAATTTAAAATAGCAAAATCAAATTGCTGAATATCATTGAACACGCTATGCATTATATACCTCCTTGTAGGCTATTCTGCCAATCATAATAGCCAGTATACCGGAGGATGTTAAACTCCATTTACATCAAATATAAACAATTGTTAAACATTTAATCTTAATGCCAGCCTAATTGCTCTATAATTTAAACCGATACCCTGCGCCCCATACAGTTTCAATATATCGGGGATTACTTGGATCATCTTCAATCTTTTCACGCAACCGATTAATATGAACAGGAATTGTCGCTACATCACCAATAGCATCAAAGCCCCAAATCCGCTCATATAAAGTTTCTTTATCAAAAACTAAATCACCATTTCGTACTAAAAATAATAAAAGTTCATATTCTTTATTTTTTAAAGTAATTTCTTCATTGCGGACAAATACACGATGTGAGCCAGGTTGGATTCTTAAGTGACCGACTTGAATTTCAGCTAAAGTTTCTTTTCGGGGACTCTGCTTTAACCGATCATATTGTGCTAAATTAGCCTTTACCCGCGCTACTAAAATACTTGGTGAAAAAGGTTTTTCAATATAATCATCAGCACCAAGTCCTAACCCACGGATTTTATCAATGTCTTCTTGTTTAGCTGTTACTAATAAAATAGGAATATCTAATGTTTCACGAAGTTGCTTGCAAATAGTAAAGCCGTCCAACGTAGGTAGCATCACATCCAATAATATTAAATCAAATTTACCTGTCAAAGCCTGCTTTAATCCGACTTCCCCATCATGAGCTAAAACTACCTCAAACTGACTAAGTTCTAAATAGTCTCGTTCAATTTCTGCAATGGCTTGATCATCTTCAATGATTAAAATCTGTTTAGCCACAATATATCCTCCTTCTTCACTTTTTAATGCACGTCTTCACTTTTACTGCTCTTTTCACTTTTACTGCTCTTTTTCACTTTTAATGTGCTTTTTCATATATAGGGAATTTCATAGTAATTTGTAAACCATGGGGAACCACTGCCTCAGCGCTAATGGTTCCCTTCATTTGTTGAACCATTTTCTTAACAATAGCCAAACCTAAACCACTACCTGCATGGGGATTACTACGAGCTGCATCATCGCGATAAAACACTTCAAACAAGCGCTCCATATTAGCTGCTGTCGTACCAGGTCCATCATCAGCTAAAGAAATCGTAACAAAATTATCTCGACTTTCACAACGCATGTATAGGTGTCCCCTATTCTTTGTTTTATATTTTACACTATTATCTGCAATATTTAATAAAATATGGCGAATTTGAAATGGATCTGCCCATACTGTAAAGTTATCGCCAACTAACTCATACTGTAACTGCAAACCTTTATTTTCATAGGCTACACTTTCATTGCGTACAAAATTTGCAATCTCTTGCCCCATATCTACTTCTTCTGGGTAATTAGGATAATCATCCATTTCCATTTTAGAAAACGTAAATAAATTGCTAATCATTCGCTCCATTTCATCAGCCTTAGTTTGAATCATGCGGATATATTTAGCTTCTAATTCAGGTGTTGTAGCAATGCCATCTTGAATACCTTCTGCGTATGCTTTAATCGACGTTAAGGGGGAACGCAAATCATGAGATATACCAGCCAACAACTCTTTTCGATTCTCTTCTTGCTTTTGAATAAGCTCAACTGATTCTTTAAGACGACGAGCCATTTCATTAAAATCTTCACAAATAGGCGCAAATTCATCACGCCCCTCATAAGAAAGTTTTACTTCTAAATTTCCATCACGAATTTGGCGAACGCCTTTCGCTAATAAATCAAGTGCACTGCGAATCCGTTGAAATACAAACCGAGTTAAGAAGCGATTTGCAAAAATAACGCCAACAATGACAACGGCAAAAATAAAAATCAAAGTCCATTTAACCGTATCTTTAGCGGGCCATACATGAGGCTGTATTTCAGAGCCAAAAATATACACTCTATAAGTACCATACAAGGTCTGTATATCTCGCAAGGCTACAGCATGTGTCCCCACCGAAATAATGCCTCTATCTTCTAACTGCTCCGCTAATGTTTGTAAATAATTCGTATAAGTGTTAGGCTCCTCGCCCCAAACCCATAACTTCTCTTGTGGATCTTCAATACATACAGTATAGCCTGTTAGTAGGCGCAACGAACTACCTACCTCAGATAGTCTAGGATCTCGACCTTGCGCGGATGTTTCATTTAACTTACCTTCGATTTGTGTCAGTAAAAACGAACTTGTTTTTTCAAAGTCATCTAAATCGCGCACTCCAATATTATTTTCTTGTACAAGAGGAACCCAAAGAGCCGTAATCGTAAAAAAGCTAATAACAAAAGCAATTAACACAGGAATACCAATCATCAAGAAGTTAGATATAGTAAGTCGTTGTTTAATCGTCATTTCTATTGCTCCTGTCCATCATATGTAAGCCAGCGTGTATAAAAATAGTCCATACAAATAGCACCAATCGGTGATGTAATTACAATGGCCATTGCGGAAGCGGCTAATACTAAAGGCCCACTAGCTAAACCTAATGCTAAGGGAATTCCTCCAATCGCAGCTTGCACTGTAGCTTTTGGCGCATAAGAAATAGCACAATATGCTCGTTCTTTTCGATTCAACGGCGTCTTCCATAAGGAAATTACCACACCTATAGTGCGCCCTACTAAACCTAATCCAATAACTGCCATTAAAATGCCACTCATGCTAAGCATATATGTTGTATCAATAGCAGCGCCTACAAGTACAAATAAAATGATTTCTACAGGAATCCAAAGTTGGTTAACCATCCGGTTAAGTCCTTGCCCTAATTCATAAGGAACTTGTCCCTTAACCACACTAGCCATAACCATGACGGCCAATAGCCCCGAAATAGAAATAATAGACTTTAACCAATTCCCCAAAGCTACTAAAACAAATGCAGTGGCAACAATAAGGGTTAATAGTAAGGTAGCTTGCTGTGGCGTCATCATATAGGTCTTCATAGCCTTAGCTTGATTACCTTCTTTATTCTCTTTTGCAGAATTAATAGCTTCTTCTTTTAATAAGTTCTGACTCACTTTTAATACCTTTGCTTTGGCTATAGTAGGCGCACTAGGGCTCATAATTTTCGCAATATAAGCTAATAATACACCACTTAATACACCTAAAAGAATACCACCTAATAAAGCGATAGGAACTTGTGCCATAGCTTCTAATGCCCCTATGCCATCAGGCGTTTCCACATGGGCCTCTACCAAAGTTAACACGAGCGAAAAAACTACAACAACTACAATATCTTCTAATGACGAGGCCACCATAATAAGTTGAGGAATTTTTTTAGCAATCCCGTACCGCTGCTCAATTAAATGAATCATGCGAAATACAACAACAGCTGGTGAAACGGCACATACAGCCGTTGCAAGTAATAAAGCTTCTAGCCCATGTAATTCAAAAACAGTAAGCCCCAAATATGTTAATACAATAAGCTCTAACAGCACAGGCACAGTCGCCATCATAAGTAATGGACGACCTAAGTTCCAAATATCTCGCAAGTTAATAGCTAACCCCGCCTTAACTAGAATTAAAATAAGTGCCATTTGCCGTAAATCTGGCGAAATAGTTAGCATTGTACTATCTAACCAATTATAGCCTTGTGGCCCTAATATAAGACCGGCCACCATAAGCCCTATAATCGTAGGCAGTTGAATACGGCGGCACAGCCCTGCTAGGGCTGCCCCACCTAATAAAATAAAACCTAAAGAGGTTAACACACTAAGACCTCCTAATCTTTATATATTCACCATAGATACCATTAAAACCCCTTCGCCTACTTTAATATGAGCGGTACCTTTCCATTCATTACTCACACCAATAGGAAAAGTATTTTTTAACGTAGCCTCTTTCAACTCATAAGTAGTGCCTGTTACTGTCACATTTTTACACTCATCAGTCATAGCTAATACTGACAAAGAACAATCTTCTCTTGGCTCAATAATAAGTTCTCCATGATTAATAAAATAGCTATCTGTATCATGGTTTACCATACGCACAACCGCACCTCGGCTAGCCGCATACATAGCCGCTTGCACATTGCCCATTAAATGATCAAAACGTCCACCAAATGCACAATACAACGTTAAGTCTAAATACTCATTATCTAATGCATACCGAATGGCTGCCATCGTATCAGTATCATCTTTCATAGTAGGCAAATCAAGAATCGGTATCCCCGCTGTCACAGCCCCATGATATGAGTCAAAATCACCGACTATCAAATTAGGTTCTAAATTATATTCTTTTAAATAGGCATAGCCTCTATCACAAGCAATAATAAAATCAGCTGTATCAATCCCGTCTAAGGTAGAAAATAAACCACCTAATACAATGGCACAATGTTTTTTCATAGCTGCTCTCCTAAGTATATACTAATATATGACCTACTATACACTAAACAGAGAGAGAATGAAATAGATATTACAAAAGAACTTTTAATATTTGTTAAATTTTTCTTAAATTAAAAACAGGCCCTACTAATAGAGCCTGCTTTTCGAGGAATTTTTTATTTATTTTGTTTTTATTTTTTATGCGCTAATTTATAGTCCATACTAAAGCGACCAGGTCCAGCAATTAACAGCATAATAGCACCAAACATCATTTGTGATGGATAGTCCCAAGCCAAGAAACCCTTACCTAGTTCTAATACCGTAGCTACAAATAAAGTACCAATAATCATTAAGGAGCCTAGACGAGTTGCCAATCCTAAAACAAGCAACAGGCCACCTAATAATTCGGCTGTGGCAGCCATAAAACCTAATACAAGATATCCACCAGTAATGCCAAATATTCCTAGCATACTGCCTACACCATATAAGGCTTGCTCACCGCCAGCAAACTTAAAATAGCCATGAGCCATCATAGATAAACCAAATACAATACGATAAAATAATAAGCCACTATCCTGATAACGGAATAAATTTTTCAATAATACATTCATGCTTTACAACTCTCTTTCAAACTTTATTTAACACACAAAATAACAATCTATCGTTGTTTGAGCTCTACAACTAGTAACATCTTTAATTACAAGTAAATTATATAGCAATTAAGTTGTAATGTCAACACATACATCTTAGATTTGTTATTCATTTTCAATATTTTTATTATAAAAAAGGCGCATGATAATTCATGCGCCTTGTCATTTACTACTTTATTCAATTAGTAGCATTTACTATACACACCACTATTGCAGCATATATCAGCTACGCTAAAGAATACTATTGAGCATCCTTTTCAATTTGAGCCTCTGCATCTTCAATTACAGACGCCAAAGTAATACTCTGTAGCTCATTCTCCAATGCATTTTGAATTTGTACCAAGCGATGATCTAACACATCATGAATATGATTCCCTACCGGACAATCCTTAGCTGGATTTTCATGAAAACTAAATAATTGACCATTATCCAAGGACTCTACAGCATTAAAAATATCTAATAAAGTAATCTCTGATGGACATTTAGCAATCTTAATCCCCGAACTCCCTTGACGAGAATCCACAAGGCCATGAGCCTTAAGCATAAGGACAATATTGCGGATAATAACAGGATTTACATTAATACTACCAGCCAAAAATTTGCTGGTCACTTTATAATTTTTTTCAGCAATAGCAATGCAAGTAAAAATATGAACCGCTATAGTAAAACGACTTGATATTTGCATATCATGCCCTCCTCAATTCATGTTACATAATGTGAAGGTACTTCACCTATTTATACTATGGTAAGCTAATCCCGCTTCTTAGATTAGTTCAATACAACCTTGTAATATTAAATATTACATTTTAAGTATAACACGAATTAATATAATTTACTATAGCTGTTCCTATTTGCCTCCTAATTTAAAGAATATAAGCTGAAATATATACTCCAAATAATCTAAAATATATACACTATAAGGTAAAGCTAATAAAACTATAAAGCGAATAAAACTATATGCTAAACTATACACTAAAATATATACTTAATGATCTAAAGCCTATATTTTATTTGCCAACTACACTAATCCGTTGCTGTACATGATGCCCTTTTTCAATTTCATCGACCAAAGCCATGGCGTAATCAGCATAACTAACTACACTTTCACCTCGTTCATTAAGAGTAAACTCTTCACCACTTAATATATATTCACCAGTACGCTTGCCGTCCGCTTCAAATTCTGCAGCAGGACTAACGAATGTCCACTTTACATCATGTCTTTTACGAAGTGCTACTAATTCATCAGCCTGTGCTTTAGCTAATGGATAATATTCCTTAGGAAATTCTGGCGTATCTAATAGCTGCATTGTATGTTCTTTATTTACATACAAGCTACCAGCCCCACCAACAACTAATAAACGAGTGTCCGTATTAGCTACAGCATCTGCTAGATGCATTAATGACTGTGTATGCAGATCTAAAGTATCTGGTGAAAACGTACCAAATGCATCAACAACAGCATCAAATCCAGCTAAATCAGCCGCCGTAATATCAAAAATATCTTTTTGTACAAACTGCTTAGCATCAGATTTATTTTCACTCCGTGCGAAACCAGTTACCTCAAATCCACGACGAAGAGCCTCTGCGACTACCAAACGCCCTACTTTACCATTAGAACTTACTACTGCAATTTTCATAATATAACCTCCTACGATATACATCAAAAATTCGTTTATTGCAAGATTACTTATGAGCCCTTACTAACTAGCTACATCATGTATCGTAATCTCGCACCAGCATGTAACTTTATACATTACATGTTAATTGTAGCTAACCTAAGTTGTAATGTCAATATTTACATTTTGTATATAGCTAAATAAATGTTGTTGTATTTTCACACTAAAAACGACTCCTACGATAATACATCGCTAGGAGTCGCTCATACTTTTAAGTATCTACAACTTGATATACACTTATTTTTCTGTAGTTTTAGATTTTCTCATACGTTTTACCATAAGAGCCGCTATTACGACTAATACAACGCCAGCAATTTCAATTACGCGCTCATAGCCCATAATATAAGGTTTCAAGAATGGCTCTGCAGTTACCATTTCACTAGCTACCCACGCTAATAAACTACCACCAATCCAAAGAATAATTGGGTATTTATTAATGATACGTGCTAGTAAACGAGATCCATAAATCAAAAGTGGAACCGTAATTAACATCCCTACAATGACTAATTCAAGATGACCTTTAGCCGCACCAACTACCCCAATTACATTATCTATACTCATCATAGCATCGGCAATAATAATCGTAGTGATAGCCCCTCGCAAAGAATCCTTACTTTCAATATTAGCATCATCATCATCGCCAATGAGTAAATGAAAGGCAATCCATAACAAGACTAAGCCGCCAATAAAGTGAAGGCCGGGTATAAATTCTAAGGCTTCTACTAAAATGGTAGCAAAAATTAATCGCATAGCAATGGCCCCAAAAGTGCCCCACATAATTGCTTTTTCTCGTAACTTAGGCTCTAACTTACTAACAGCCATCCCAATAACAACGGCATTATCACCGGCTAGCAAAATATCCACTACAATAATTTTGCCAATCATAATCCATGTACTTACTTCTAAAAACTCCATATATACCACCATTCTATGTATAAACTGCGTTGTTCTTAACGTGTTACTTTATATGCAATGTGTCATAATCTCATTCTACATAATATACCCAAGAATCCTTACGAGGACTTGCTTTTGGCTCTTTACCATTCACATAACCAATGACACAATGACCGATACCTACATATTCACCAGTAATACCTAAAGATTTTAATAAAGCCTGCCCTTCAAAGGATTCAAATTCTTCCTTAGCGCGATGAATCCAGCAACTCCCTAAGCCTAGAGCATGAGCTGCCAACATTAAATTACCCATGACCAAGGAACCATCATAAACATGTGTAGGTCTTTCTTTAGCCGCTAATACAATTAAAACAACAGGTGCACCATAAAAAGGATCCATGTCAGTACCCATAAGCTGTGCATTTCGCTTAGCTAGTTGGTCCCGCAATTCTTTATTTGTTACGGCCACAATGATAGGTGACTGCTTCCCCATACCAGAAGCGGCATAAGTACCAGCTTTTACTATTTTCTCAATCAATTCTTTTGGCACTGCATCTGGTTTAAAATTACGAATACTCCGCCTTGTTTCAATTAGTTGCAACATATCATCTGCTAACGCCATTTATACTCATCTCCTCAAGGTCTTTTAATGGCCTATTACGTCTCCAAGGTTAAAATAATGCTTATTATTTTACAATGAACCATTCTATTTATTAACAAAAGTCTCTTTTCATTCTATCACAATTTCTCTATAGAAAGTAATACATTATGTCTAATTTTATGAAAACTAAAAATAGCCCCTGCTTACTGCAAGGGCTTAATAAATTTACCTCAATATTCAACTTTATCTTTTATAAATGTGCCATTACGTAATTCTGCAAACGCTTGTTGCACTTCATCTTGTGTATTCATTACAATTGGTCCCGCCCAAGCTGCTGGTTCATGCAATGCTTTAGAACTAATATATAAGACTTGGCCAGCCTTATCGCCCATTTTCAAAGTTACTTCTGTACCTGCGGTCAATTTAACAGCTGTTTTTTCTTCTATAAACTCACCATTTACATATATATTACCTAATAAAGTAAAGAGCATAACGGAATCTTCTTCTTCGGACTCAATGGTAATATTAGCCTCTGCTGCCATATGCACATCATAATAATCTAATGGTAAATGTTCACCTTTATAACCTTGATGATCTTTATATTTACCTGCCAATAAACGAATTTTACCACCTTCAAAAGGTATTTCTTCAATATCAGCCCGCTTTATAGAATGATAACTTGGTTTACTCATCTTTTCAGCTTGTGGCAAATTTAACCATAACTGAACCCCTAATAAACGATCTGATGCTGGCACCATTTCTTCATGTAAAATACCAGAGCCAGAATTCATCCATTGTACTTCACCATCAGAAATACCTTCTTCATTACCTAAGCTATCCCGATGAACCATTCTACCTTGTGAAACATAACTAATCGTCTCAATCCCACGATGTGGATGCATTGGAAAACCAGCTGTATATTCTTCTGGATTTATACTATCAAAAGAATCTAGCATCAAAATAGGATCAAACTCTTCAATTGTATTATTGCCCAAAACACGTACTAAACTCACGCCAGCACCATCTTGTGTTCTAAAACCTTTTACTTTAGTTTTTATTTTACGTTCCATATTTACGTACCTCTCTTTAAATAGTATTCTTTTTTGCTAACCTTGCTACTATAACAAATAATCTGATACTTATTTTTTATATTTTAGTGCAAATTTATTTCAACCTCGCACAATTATATCTAATTAGATATAATTGATGTAGTTATATTATAGTATATCTTTTACTCCATGTAAATAGAGACTTGTAACGATTACTAAGTAACCATTACAAGCCTCTTATCGCCTAACTATTCTTATATCCTTATATTTTATAGCCAATCTCCACTTGCTACAATATGACAAGTGCCACCCACCTCAATTACCCATTCATCAGTAGACTTATATTGAGCATGCACTTGCAAGACAGAAACACGTCCCATATCCTCCCCTTGATACACTGTATAAGTAATATCTGAAGCGTTGAAATAATTATGATGTAATAAATAGCCTGCTAAATCTCCATTAGCGCTCCCTGTCGCAGGATCCTCTACAAAGTCTTCCATTAAACAGCGAGCCGATAATTGCGTCGCACCTTCTTGCACAAAGAAAAGATGATTACAATTACAAGCAGGATGTTTATCAACATAGGTCTTAAATGCCTCTTTATTTACTTTCACTGCCCGCAAAGCTTCTCTTGAAGTCAGTGGTATAATCACAGCTTCTAAGCCTGTGCTCACCCATTGTACAGGAAATTCATTAGCTATATCAGCGTCTATAATTCCAAAAATAGAGGCAATTTCACGTTTATCAATACATTCACCAAAAGTAGGTGCCTTCTGGCTCATAGTCAATGTATCGCCCTTAATTGCTACTGGAATTTGACCGACTTTTAAATTTAAAATAACGTCCTCTGATCGCCCTCCTTTGCTTAATTATAGCAAAAACAACTATAAAGACATACTAATTCATAAAAAACTGTAGCAACCTCTCCCAAAAGAGGTTTGCTACAGCTTTTTATTTTATCTATTTTTTACTACATCAGCTAATAATTGATAGGAGTGAATTTGCGCCTTTGTATCATAAATTAGGCTATTAGCCATAATTTCTTCAAACTCTACGCGCTGTTGTAACTCTTTCAGCTGTTCGTTAGCCGTCTTAGGACTACCAATTAAAGAAACTGAAGCCATTTGTCTTACAATCGCTTGTTCTCTAAATGCTAAATCTTCCGCTCTAAAAGAAATCGGTCCAAAATGAGGTGCTGTTCTAGCCGCTACATAATTATCCCAGATTTCATCTTCTGAATTAACTGGCGGTTGCAACCCTTTGCGACTATTAGTTACAACGCCTAAAAAACTCTGTGTCTGCGTTGTTGCTAACCGAATAGCTTCTTCATCGCTATCCGCTAAAATCGCATTAAGGCCTAAAATAACATACGGTTTATCTAATACATCAGATGGTTTAAAACGTTCTCTATAAATAGCAATTGCATCTTCCATCATAGTTGGTGCAAAGTGAGCTGCAAAGGAATATGGCAGACCTAATTCAGCCGCCAAATACGCACTATCTGTACTAGAACCTAAAATATAAAATGGTACATCAATACCAGCAGCAGGATACGCATGTACTGGATTGGTATCATTAAAATAGCCTTTTAACTCGTCTAACTCACTAGCAAAATCTGTATATAAATTTTGAGTGCGACGCAAAGCTCGTGCTGTTACTTGATCAGTACCAGGCGCTCTACCAAGACCTAAGTCTACACGATTCGGATATAAAGTTTCTAAGGTACCATATTGCTCTGCCACAATATAAGGACTATGGTTTGGAAGCATTACCCCTCCAGAGCCTACCCGAATAGACTTTGTATTTGCTAGTGTATGTTGAATTAACAATTGTGTAGCGCTACTGCCTATGTTCTTCATATTATGATGTTCTGCAATCCAATACCGTTCATAGCCAAAACTTTCAACTTGTTTTGCCAATTCGGTCATATCTTGAAACGCTTCACTATGTGTTTGTCCTTCTCTCAAAGGAACTAAATTTAAAACAGATACTTTCATAGCTGCCTCCTGTTTAAGTTATATGTAAGCTCCCATATATACCTTTTCATACCCTAACTAATCCTATTTTATATCAAATCTATAATTCGAGATTTTTCTATATTAATATAATACTCGCAATCTAATAATATGTCAATTGAAGAAGTTATAAAAAATACCTAATAAAAAAACAGCAATGGCTGTTTAATCAGCACATTACTGTTTTTTATTACAAACTAACATTATTCATCCAACTCATCTTTATTTCGTCCAATTACACTATGTTTTTGGATGAAACACTATATAGTTGGACGAATACATGCAAAACTGAGTAACACATACAAAGGAAAACAACGTAAGCAAAATCTAATATGTAACTAAATCTATTATGCAATTAAATCAACTAAATCACTGAAATAGATTAAGCAAATAAATCATTCAAACTTTCTGACATAGTTGGATGCGTATAGATAAAGTCACGTAATACTTGATAATCTAAATTCTGATCCATAGCCAATTTAATAAAATTAATGATTTCATAGGATTCCGCACAAAATAGCTGAGCCCCCAAAATTTTATTATTGCTGTCTATTAAAGCTTTCAAAACACCGTCTGTTTTACGAATTACTTTTGCTTTTGGAATAGCATTCGCTGCTAAAGTAACTACTCGATACTCAAGATTATTTGCTTTTGCTTCTTGTTCATTAAGACCTACCCGTGAAAATGGTGGATCAATGAATACGGAATAGGCAAACGCACCACGATTATTAATTGTCCGTTCTTTATCACCTTGCATATCTTCTAAAATAATCCGACTATCATCCAATGAAATATAAGTAAATTGTAACTTACCACATACATCACCAGCCGCCCAGATATTGGGAACATTCGTCCGCAAATGTTCATCTGTTTCAATAGCGCCACGTTTTGATAGTCTAATACCTGCTTTTTCAGCAGCCAACTCATCGGTATTAGGACGGCGACCAGTGGCTATTAAAATGGCTGACGCTTCTAAAGAATGTTGTGTTTCATCAACTTTATAATATAAAGTGCCCTCCTTAATTTCTGTTGCCTCAGCGCCTGTTATAATATTTACTCCCTTAGCTTCTAATACAGAGCGAATATTAACTGCTATATCTTCATCCTCCCGCGGCAAGAAAGTATCTCTATCTTGTACTACTGTTACTTTACTACCAAAATTTGCATATAGTGCAGCAAACTCAAGCCCTATATAGCCACCACCTAAAATTGTCAACGTTTCAGGTAAATCATCTAACTCCATAAGCGTTTCAGACGTATACACCTCAGTACTAGCTGCTAACCCTTTAATAGCTGGGATAACTGGCGTCGATCCCGTATTAATAATAAATTGCTTACCTTCTAAGGTGATGTCCCCAGTAGCAGTTTTAACACTAATATGTGTAGCATCAACAAAAGAGGCTACCCCATCAATAATATCAGCACCAGCTTGTGCCACTTTATCATAATTTGCTTTACGCAACGCTGTCGTCAACATTCGTTTTTCTGCAATAACTTGTTTATAATAAGCAGCTTTAGCTGAAAAGTCTGCCTTAGGTGCTAACTCTGCATCTGTTACTAATCGTTTCGACGGCAAACAGCCTACATTGATACAAGTACCACCATACATAAACACATTTTTTTCAATCAACGCTACCGACTTCCCCTGTTTAGCTAATTTACCTGCTAACGTTTTACCTGCTTTACCAAAACCAATTACAATTACATCATACGTTTTCATACTAAGCCTCCTCTACACATTTTTCCATGCCCCTCAAGAACCGTCACGGAAAGTTTTCTAAATATCCATTAGCAATAAAACTTTTCTCATAGTTTACGCTTTATATCTAATATATAGTAACTAGAGCCATCGTACTTTTTCATGATTTGTACTTTAATGATTCTATACACCAGCAAAAACCCTTAGCACACCGCGTATCAGACTCTTGAAAATGATTTCCTTTATTACAAACTAAGGTGCATTCAATACCTTGGCTTTCTAATAATTGAGCCTGCTTTCTTATACAATCTCCTACAGTAGCCATCACTTTATTCTTTGTTCGTTCTTCTTTATCACCCAAACTAAGATAGATAGTATTAACTAAGGGTACATTATTACTTACAAAATCAAGCCATTTAGGAAACCAAACTGATGGAGACATGGCTGCAATAGCAGAAAATCGTGTACTCTTATAAGCACTCCATAAAACAAAAAGCCCAGCTAAAGAATAACCTCCTAATATAGCAGGTATAGTTTCCTTCAATTGATATGCTTCTATTACATATGGTATTACTACATTTTCAATATAATCTAACGTATCAGTAGCTTGATTACCAAAATCAGCATTACCAAACACTGCAGGCGCATACCAAGGAGACAATTCTTCATTCCAATTCTCTATATGTATTGCCACTAGTAACAAATGAGAACCCACTTCATGTGTTAACATATCAACCTCTTTGTCCAGTACCTCTAAATCATGTTCATCAACAGGTTGAATTAAAAAAAACTCTGGATTTTCACCACTATATATAGTGCAAATTTTATTACCTATATTTAACGTCTTTTTATTCATCTCCTCACCTCTTATATCTCTCTATTATCTAACTAATGATAAACTATTAATTTTTATATACAATTTATTTTTTATAACTTTATTATATCAAAAAGAACAGCCTATAAAAGAAGAAAGACATAAAATAAGGAATTTTTTAAATATTTCGCTAAAAAATTATATTTTGTTTATAAAGCAGGAAATAATATATCACCTATTTATACATAATATTAAATTTAATATTTCATTATTTTTTACAATAATTTTACGACTAGAAAATAATTATTACTATATAATTAAAGTATACTATATACACTTATTTAATACATGTCAGTTAGAAACAAGGAGACTAATTATGAATAAAAATAAATCAAGCCTACCTCGTTCACTCAAATATCTACTTCTTTTATCACCTATTATATTCATAGGTCTATTGTTTTTAACTGGTGAAATACGATTTATTCCAACGCTACAAATGGGATATGAAGTGCAAGGTTATTTTGGCCGTCCTGGTACAGTTTTTAAAAGTGCCGAAAATCTTGATCGAATTATCAATGAGCTCACACAAGAAAAAAAATTTAAAGGCCACTCATTTAATATTCTTGATGTATTTGCTACCGAAGATCGTATGGTAGTCACACTTCAAGACCCAATAACTCCAACTCATTTTGATCAATATGTATATAATACAACTAATCTTTTATTTTCTGAATGGGAATACGATAGACCTTATAAAATACCCCTTAAAGAAGATATAGCTGATGTATTCCCTTATGAAAAAATAAATGGAGTAAAATTCTATCAATTTTATAAACTAGTACAAAATCATATAGAAAAAGAAAATATTGAACTTGATTTAGATTTAAGTACAACCTATCATATACGAATAGATTATACCAATAGAGACAGCACCAAGAAAATAAACTACATTGCCTATGTCCATGGTATACGAGAAGATGTTTCTTTTGAAGCTGACGAAGAACTAACTAATGTTATTATTAATACGAATTAGTTCATAGATTATAAATGATTAATATATCTAATTAGCATATAATTAATACCTTTCATCCCAAAAGTAAAACAAACTAATAAATAAAAAACTGTTAAAAATAAAAAATAAACTTCATCATGTGGTAAATATATGTATAATATAAGTAAGTACCCATCTATTAACTTATAACTCATTTTATTGCTTTATAAGGAGGTTTATTATGGCTATGATTAAAGACTATTTGAAAAATGAATTTAAATCTAATATTCTAAAAGGAAATGTGCAATACGGCGTGGCACAAGAAATTCCCTCTGCAGAAGTAGCTGAGATTTTAGCAACCTCTAATTATGACTGGTTATTTGTTGACGGTGAACATGGAGCGCATGACATTAATTCTATTGTATCTATAGCTAGAGCAGTTGCCCCTTACAATGTGAGCCCTGTATTTCGTATCCCTGAAGCTGGCACTGGTATTATTAAGCAATTATTAGATTCTGGCATTCAAAATATTATTATTCCTAAAGTAGAAAGTGCAGAAAAAACAGAAGAAATTATGTACTGGGCCTCTTATGCCCCTCGTGGCAATCGTGGTATGGGCGCAGGCTCTGTACGCGCGGCTCGCTATGGTCGTATTCCAGACTATTTAGAACGCATTGCTGATGAAATTTGTATTTTACCACAAATTGAAAGCAAAAAAGGACTTGAAAATCTTGATGCTATCGCCTCTGTCCCTGATATTGGAGGTATCTTCTTAGGTCCTATCGATTTAGCGGTTGATATGGGCCATGGTTTAGATATATTTCATCCAGAAGTAGAAGAAGCTATGGATTATGCTATCAAACGAGTTCAAGAATATAACATTCCTGTCGGTACTATCGCTTTAAGCCCGGAACAAGCCAAACGCTTTATTGATTTAGGTGTAAGTTTCCTAGGTATTGGCGCAGATACTAAGTTCCTAGTAAGTGGCGCTGATACTACTTTAGAAACCTATAAAAAGAATATAGAAGGTTAGTAAAAACAAAACTCTAAAAGTATAGATAAAACTAAAATAACTGTTGAGATAACATCACTCAGATGAGATCTCAACAGTTATTTTTTAGGCTTCACTATTTTCGCAGAGTTTTAAAATACCTAGGACTATACTAGAACTTCCTAATAATATAATCCCTATAAGTACCAATACGTTTTCTATATTCTTTTCTGCTTTATATCGTTTTACATATAGGGGTATCATTAAAACTAGCCCGAACCCAAATAGTAAAAAAATAATTCCTTTTAGCATTATAGTACCTCAATATAAATAGCTTTCTATACGACTTTCTTTACTAATTCATCAAATGCATTGCCGACTCTTTCTATAATCTTTAGTTTTTCCTATTACCTCAGCTTTATCAAATCACCCAAAATAAGATTTAACAATATTTATTCTCCTGAATCAGTTTTACTAAAAATTCCTTCAATTATTAACTGATTTTCTTTTCATTCATTTTTCGTCCTATTAATATTTAATTACTTTTTAAAAGCAGGTAGCACCATTCCTAAATACTCCTGCCAATAATCATCATCACCTTCCATATCATGTATCCAATAATACATAAATAAAATCTCAAATTCTTGCTTTCTTCCTTTTGTAAAGGATTTTTTCGGCATTTTTCTATATAACGAATCTAGGTTAAAGAGATTACTTTTCTGCTTGTAATCGTAGTCATATTTCCTCCAAGTATCTTGACTCTTCTTCCGGTGAGTTAATGGCCAAAAATCCTCATTATCAAAAAAATTATTTATCCAACTATAAGCAAAGGCAAGAAGATTAACCTGATATTTTGCCCAAGTTTTATCTATCCAATCAGTTATTTCTTCTGTTATTGATGATATTCCAAAGTTAAACACTTGTTCACTTGTTACCCTATGGTAGTCTTTTATAAAAAGAAAAAGCATCTCCGTTTGCCCCTTAAGAAACGGCAACTTTTTAATAAGCTGCGAATAGCAATCATAGGAAACATTTCTAAATTCACTATCAGTATTATATAAAAAGAAAAACTCATTCTCCTTCATAATATTTCCAATGTATCTGTGCATTTGCTTCCCATATTCATTGTAAATCCCCACACCCCAATCTCGAACTTCAGGATCATACTCCCGTAGCTGATTCCGATACTTATCTAGCTTTTTATTATTGAGTATCGTTTTTTCTTCAGCTTCAGTAATATTCAAATAGTTATTAAAATACTCAAATACATAATCAACGCAATTTTTCATATTTTGTGTACGTGCATCAATGTCAAATTCATTAAGTTTATCTTCTTTTTTTCTTCGTGCAATATATTCCTCAATGCTTAGCATTTAAACCACCCCAATCTGTTCGCTCTTATGAAGCAAACAGCTCAACTTCATAACTCACCTATTCTCTCCATAATCATTGCTTTTCTTGCTTCATAAAACTTTTTGAAATTCTCACTTTCAAGGGATACAGTTCCTTTATTTCTATATAACATTAATTTTTTAAATGCATTGTAATTTTCAGCCCTTAATTTTGACAAGTTTTGAGACCACTTCCACATGACTTGTCATCGGGAACATATCCACAGGTTGTACTTCTTTTACTTCATAGCCCAATTCCCTTAGCACAACAATATCTCTAGCCATGGACGCGGGATTACAAGACACATAGACCATACGCGCTGGCTCCATTGTTGCCGCGGCTTTTAGTACTTCTTCTTTACAACCTGCACGAATGGGATCAAACACGACTACATCCGCTTTTACACCGCGTTTCACAAGGGCAGGCATCTCTTTAGCCGCATCAGCGGCAATAAATTCTGCATTAGTAATTCCATTGCGCTTTGCATTAGCTTTTGCATCTACAATGGCAGGTTCTACAATTTCAATACCAATCACATGTTTTGCCTGTTTAGCTAAAAATAATGAAATCGTCCCCGTTCCACAATACGCATCAATCACCGTTTCTTTGCCCGTTAACTGAGCAAATTCTAAGGCTTTCTTATATAGTATTGTTGTTTGTTCTGGGTTAACTTGAAAAAAAGAATGCGGAGATAAACGAAATTCCAATTCATCAATTGTATCTGTAATCGTTTCTTCGCCCCAAAGCAACGTACAGTCACGCCCCATAATTACATTGGTTTTCTTAGGATTGTGATTTAACACAATGCTGGTCACATTCGGTAAATGCTTACGAATTTCACTTACCCAATACTCCGATTGTGGCAATGTTTTGGCAGTGCTAACAATAATCACCATCCAGCCACTTTTACCAATACGACCAATAATATGGCGAATCATGCCTTCGCCTATTAATTCATTATAAGGCTGGCATTTCGTTTCTCGTAACAAGCGTTCACAAACAGCGGCAATCTGATTATTCCCATCATCTTGAATAGCACAGTCTGTACAAGGCACAATAGCATGTGATCCACGAGCATAAAAACCTAACGCGGCTTGCCCTTTTTCAACGCCTACAGGAATTTGCATTTTATTTCGATAGTGCCAAGGACTTTCAGGTCCCAACGCTGGTTCAACTAAATCAGGATTCGTCTTACCAATACGCTCCATAATATCCCGTACATTTTGCGTTTTCAAACGAAGTTGTTCTTCATACGATACATGCTGTAACTGGCAACCACCACAAGTGCCATATACAGGACAAATAGGTGCTACTCGATGAGCGGAAGGTTTCAAAATTTCTATAACTTCCCCTACGGCGTAATTCTTTTTAACCAACGTAATCTTTGCTCGCACTTCTTCCTCAGGCAGCGCAAAGGGAATAAAAACGGTAAACCCGTCATAGCGCCCTACCCCTTCACCACTCGTTCCTAGCCCTTGAATCGTAATCGTATAAATTTGGCCCTTTGCGACAGGCACAGTCTGTTTCATAGCATTTCGTCCTTTCTATCAATACCTACTGTTAAAATCACAACTAAACTATTTCTATCCTCATATATTTTCTACAACAATCATGACTGTATGTAGCTATACTCTTGTCTTTTATTATACCTTGAAATTCCCAAATCAGTAAAAAATAATTGCATAATTTTATATTTTTATTAATCACAAAAAGGGCTGTAAGCAAATGTAAAAAAAATCTACATTTACTTACAGCCCTTTGTCTACGCCTAAGTTATTTTTTATTGAATTGCTTCGTAATTAACCTGCCCCTTATGCATGATTAACTTCGCTTCTATAGGCGTAACAGATTTTTCAAGAACCATATCTTTGGTTTCAGATATATACCATTTAAAAGCCCAAGTATTTCTATGTTTAGCATAGGCCTCTTCATTCGCATAAACTTCAAAGAAATACCAAGTATTCCGATCACCTTTAACACGGCCAGCATACATGGCTAATACACCTGGCTCAGCGGCTATAGATTGTTTCATTTCATCTACAACAATGCGAGCAAAATCATCATTATAACCCGATTTAACAGTTACTTTAGCTAGATTAACTAACACAGTATCCTCATTTACCAACTGTAATGGATCTTCTTTTGTTAACAGAGCTACTGGCTCTAGAGAATAAAAGGCACGACTATTTAAATGACGACCTACTGCATCAACAAAGGCATTATACTGAGGTGACTTTTTATGGGCTTCATAAGCTTTATTATTTTCATAGACTTCGGCTACATACACAAGCTGATTATTGGTTTTATCATTACCTGCATTCATTACCCAAGTCCCTGGTTCATTAGCCAATGATTGTGTAAAGTTTTGATACCCTGTTTCATAAAAGGCTGGTTGTACTTCATCAGCTACTTCAAAAGTAAATAAATTATACACCGGTGTCACATCGGGCACCACTTCTTCCGCAGTTGCCGTCTTAGCGCTAATTGTAGCCCACATTAAACATGCCAAAGAAGCACTTACTAAAGTTAACCAACGTTTTTTCATAAGAATCTCCTTACTATATCCCTACACTACCAATCTTATTTTATGACAATACTACAACCTTTATTTTATATCAATACTACAATCTTTATGTTAGTCCCATACGCCAAAGCTTATTTTAAAGTCGCTACATAGGCTTCTGCTTGTGTTGCCAATGTAGCTTCTTCAATACCTAACGTACCATAGGTTACAAATGGTGCAACCCAAGTGGTACCAATTAATTGACTCGTAGCTTTAAATGGTAACACTAATTCATCAATCGTTACATTAAAACGACTCCCTTTACTGTAATCACTAGCTTGAGCGCCTGTAGAAATGGCTAACATCAATTCTTTACCATGTAAGGCCGTACCATTCGAACCATAGGCCCAACCATGTTCAAACACTTCATCTTCCCACTGTTTCAACAAAGGTGGACAAGAATACCAATACAATGGAAATTGTAATACTATGCGATCCGTAGCTTCTAAGATTTTTTGTTCCGCTTTTACGTCAATTTTCCCATCAGGATACACATCATACATATAGCGAACTTCTACCTGAGTCCCTTCAGCTGCCTTAGCCAAGGCTTTATTAACTACGGAATCATTCATATGAGGATGGAATACAAATACTGTTGTTTTCATAATTAGCTCCTTTATATTATCTATATTTTACCACATTATTTTCTAAATTTTTTATTTTATATACTCATTGACCACGATAAGACGTTATCTGATCAGCAATCAAATTAGCCTGAAACTTACGGACTGTATAAATAGCCTTATCTGGATAATAACTATCCTTAGCAATCAAAGCATCTATAGCATCACGAGATTCTGCTTGTGCCATAACAATACCAGCCGCTTCTTGATCTCGATATGGGCCGACTACTAAAAAATGACCAGCCTCAAATTGTTCTTTAAACCAAGATCGATGCCCGTCCAATAATGTATCAGCCTGTTCCTTTGGCATAGACTCCGTTTTAATTACTATATCAATTAAAAACATAAAAATCACTCCTTATAATAAACTAGTTCTCAATTTACTTTATCAATAACAATAGTACCTTTTAATTGGCTAATTGTTTCCACTGGCGAAATAATATGACCTAACTCATATAATCCTGGATGTGGCCGATACGTACCAAAAAACATAACCACATTCCCCCAAGGCTCAAAATATGCTAAAGTCCCTACTTGAACAGCAGCATGAGGCGTATTAGTAACTGGCAATGCATGAGGTGGATAAAAAATTTTTTCATTATCACTATAATCTTTAACTTCAAGCTGCAATGGTAATTGATTATATAACGCCTTTGCCGCTTCACTATCATTCAAAATAAATTCTACCACTGTATGATTATTATCTGTCACACGTATATATTTTTTACTGCTAAAAGATTCACTATTGATAACTTTATCATCAAACTGACTTACACCTTCACGTGACGCACTATTTTTATTGTGAGCATCTTCTATCAATCGTCCCTCTTCGCTAGCAATTAATTCCTGCTCACTACGTTCTTCATTTTGTAGATTGCCACAAGCCATAACATTCATTGAAAAAAGAAGCAATAAAATACTCAAAAATACAGATTTATTGCAGGTTCTTATATACATTTGAAATACATTAAACCAGTCCATAATAAACTCCTTTATTTTTTTATCCTCTATTCATATCGATGTTTCATTTGTTATAGACCTAATAATACGTGCTGGATTTCCTGCTACAATTACATTCGCAGGTATATCTTTTGTTACTACAGAACCAGCACCCACAATGGAATTGTCACCAATTGTAATGCCTGGTAATACGGTTACATTACCGCCAACCCAAACTCGTTTTCCTACATGAATCGGCTTAGATTGGGTACTTTCTCTACAAAATGGATTTTCCACATGATTTGTAGTTAATAAATGTACGCCTGGACCTATTAAAGCGTAATCATCTAAGAAAATTCCGCCACGATCCATAAAAACACAGTTAAAATTAATAAATACAGATTTACCTATATGTATATTTTGACCAAAATCAGTATAAAAGGGAGGATTCATTTTAAAAGTTTCATCAATCGTAGAATTAGTTAGTTCAGCAAATATCTTACGAATTTCATCAAGTTCATGATGACCCGTATTTAGTTTCGCTGTTAACACTTGCGCCTGCCTAATAATCTTATGAATAGCTGCGTATTCTTCCTCATGAGTTGAAATGACCTGACCTGCTAATTCTCGTTCAAATATACTTTTTACTACATCCTTTTTAGCCATATTACACCTTCTTTTTATGTATATAACTGACCTAATGCCTTAGGTCAGTTATATAATTTCTTATAAAAAATAAGACCTATTACATCTTTTACTGTAATAGGTCTTTAACTATTCGTCTAATGCTTATTATCTTTATGTTAAAATGCTCTTTAAGCATTTTTAGTAATATGTATATACTTTTCTTTCACAAGACTAATAAAGGCTTGTGCGGCTGGTGAAAAAACGGGATTCTTTTTCCAAACTAATACGGCCCCCGTCTCTAATGTGGGAGATAAAGGAATAAACTTCACACCTTTATAGGTAACAGCGAGTTCTAAACATAAAGCATAAGCAACTTTATGAGCTACCATATTCATCGCATTAAACAACAAATTATAATGTCCTACTATATGTATACTATCATAACTATCTCCAAGCCAAGCCTTTAATTCTTTAGAAACCGCTTCACGACTTGGCAATAATAAAGAAGCCAGCTCTATATCTTGATGCGTTATATAGTCTTTACTCGCTAATGAATCTGTCTCATGAACTAACATACCCCATTGAGATTTTTTATTAAGTCGCAAATATTCATACGATGCTACATCAACCGGCTCCATCAATAAACCAAGGTCTAAGACACCTCGCTGTAAGCGCTCTTTTATATCTTCTGCATGCGCACTATAAATTTGAAACGTCACCAGTGGATGCTTTTCTCTAAAAGTTTTGATACATTGTGAGATAAATGACATATTTTGTGATTCACCACAACCTATAGCGATTTCTCCACCTAAGTCACTCTCAACACTAAATAATTCAGCTTTAGTTTTATGAGCTAAATCCACCATTTCTTGTGCTCTATGTCGCAACAAATGACCTTCCGTAGTTAATTGGATACTATGCTTTACACGACGAAATAAAGTAACGCCTAATTCATCTTCTAACTGTTGTAACTGTCTTGATAAGGTAGGTTGCGTTATATGTAATAATTGGGCTGCCTTTGTAATATTCTCTTCACGAGCAACTACTAAAAAATAGTTTAATACACGTAATTCCATAGCCTCACCTCTTATTATCCATATAAACGCTATAAATACTTACCTTTAATTATAGCATACCAATTTTTTGAAGCCATTCTTTAACCGCAGCTTTAGCTTCATTAGAAGCAGAGTCTCGTCCTTTTATAGCTATACCTGGTAATACGTTTGCATTAGGATATTGTGCTTTTAGCTGTGCTTCGGTATTTCCTAATCCAGACCCCTCATGCGTCGTAAATGGCACTACTACTTTACCATTTAAATCCACTTGATCCATAAATGTGCGCACAACCATAGGATATTCACCCCACCATATAGGACCGCCTACAAATACAACATCATATTGACTCATATCAGGGATAGTACCCTTTAGTGCAGGACGGCTATTATTCCGTAACTCTGTCTTAGCTACCTCCAATAATTCATTATAATTTGACGTATATTCAGTAGCTGGCACAATCTCAAAAATATCACTACTTAAATTCTCTTGAATGTAATTAGCCACCCGATGGGTATTTCCTATTGGGAGTGTTTCACCTTCATATACACCTTTAGTTAACGAAAAGAACACGACTAAAGCTCGTTTACCATCCACCGGCTTTGGTAATGATTTTGAAGAGTCTACATTTGTACTGATTATTTTAAAATCACTGGACTCACGAGCTTGATTATAAAAATAATTATACGAAACCAATAAGATAGCCGCTAACATTATAATAACACTGACTAAAATTTTTTTATACTTCATTCTATTCACTCCAATCTACTACAATACACACCAATATATCTTTATCTCTATTGTAGTTTCATAGGCAATGAATAGCTAATGCTCTTTTCTTTGTTAGGTCTATGCTTAAAAAGCATATTTAGGCTGCAACAATCTATTTTAAACCTTTAGATATCATCCATTGCTCAACTAAGTCAGTTTATAGAATTATTTAGAAAACAGTACGGATTATCTCCACTAAAATATAGAACAACAATATAATAAAAAATAAAAGGGCCCTTAAGGGCCCTTTTATTTGGTGTAACGTCTCATAATATAATAACCATAACTCAATTCATGCTATGATGTTTCAAAACTATTATTTTTTAATCACAACGCGTTGACTAATATCTTCTTTATCCTTAGCATCAGGTTCTGACACAATACCACCAAATGGCATTTGTGCATCTAATACCCAAGTGCTAGGTAAATCAAATAGTTTTTGTACGGCTTCATTAATTACTGGATTATAATGTTGTAACGAAGCGCCTACGCCTAATTCACGTAAACCTTCCCAAATTGTAATCTGAAGCATACCAGCGGACTGCGCTGCCCAATGAGGGAATCGATCAGCATACATTGGAAATTGACCTTGCAAGTTTTCTACAGTTGGCTGATCCACAAAATATAAAATAGTGCCATAGCCAGCTTTGAAACTATCAATTTTTTCACGGGCTACTTTACCTTCAAATACATCATAAATCGTATCCCACAACGCATCATGCTGTGCTCCAAGCGCTACAACTACACGAGAACTTTTCATATTAAAAGAATCAGGTGTTAACTCGGTCGCCTTTTCTACGAAAGCTACTACCTCATCAACATTAACTGGTAATTCTTTATTAATGTTGTAATACGTACGACGTTTTTCAGCTACTTCTAATGTTTTCATCGGGAACCTCCTAAATAAAAGCAATGTAACAATATTTTAACGTTACTTAATCTCTGTTCTATCAATAAACTACTTGTATCTACAATTGACTACTTAGCCAACTTGTCTTATTCATATTTACAAGTTTATTATACCCCTTATTTCGATAAATTTCAATATATTGTTTTTTCTATTAGAGAAAATTTTATTTCAAATAATTTACACATATAAAACATATAAAAAGAGACTCATTACATGAGCCTCTTTATTTTTATCATTTTATTGATTATTCGCTTTATTAGCTGTTAATTTACGCTGCAATAATGCGGCACCTACTACTAATACTACACAGCCGATTTTAAATGGTACAGTAATTGGATCAATATAATCAAAAACATATTTATCAGCGTGAATCATTTCGCCGCCAATCCAACCTAAAATACCGCCACCGAAGAACAAAATAACAGGATATTTGTCAATTAATTTCACAAATAAAGTACTACCCCATATAATAATTGGAACAGTAATTAAAATCCCTGCTAATACTAAGCCCATATGGCCTTCTGCAGCACCAACTACGCCAATTACATTATCAATCCCCATGATACCATCAGCAATAACAATAGTAATAATAGCATCACGCAAATTACTTTTCGCTTCAATATTGTGTGACGATTCAGAAGCCGCCATGAGCTTATAACCAATCCACAATAATAAAATACCACCAACTAATCGTAACCCAGGAATATTATTAATGGCTTCAATAAATAAGAATGCCATAATTAATCGCAAAGCAATGGCCCCAAAGGTCCCCCAGAAAATCGCTTGTTTACGATGTTTATCTTGTAAATTCTTAGCAGCCATACCAATAACGATTGCATTATCGCCGGCCAACAAGATATCAATAACAATAATTTTAGCAATAGCCATTAAACCTGCAGCTGTAAACAGTTCCAAATTCAATACCCCCATCTTTCAATATAACTTTATCGCATTTTATCAATCTAGCAAAATTATTATATCGAAAAAAACTACGCTTGTCGATAGTTTAGCCTTAGTTAATCATAAATTTTATAAATTTCTACTAATTAGGTTCTACTTTTCATTCCTAAAGGGCTATGTTACAATAAAATTATAATCATTAATTATGTAAATTTTTCCTATAATACTGTTCTCCATACTCATTGGAGATTTTTTTATTGCAATAATCCACGAAGGAGGCGCTATGCACCCAACCTTTAAAATTTTCGAAAAAATTCAACTATTTATACGTTTAGCCTTACCAATTATTCTCACTCAATTTTCGCTAATCGCAGGCTCCTTTGTATCCATCTTATTAACGGGTCAATACAGTACAGTAGATTTAGCGGGCATTTCAGTAGGATATAATATTTGGATTGCTTCCTTTTTTGGTGTTATGGGAATTTTATTAGGCATATCACCCATTATTGCCCAACTTTTAGGGGCTAATAAAAAAGAAACAATTCCTACTATTATTAGCCACGGTCTGTATTTAGCAGTAGCCCTTGGACTTCTCCTTATTCTATTAGGTGCTATTGCACTGCAACCAATCTTGACTCTAATTAATTTAGAACCAGCTACACGTACCATTACCAATCAATATATGCTCGCTGTAGCCTTTGGTATGGTGCCCCTTATGTGTAGTAGTGTGCTACGTAATACAGTGGACTGTCATGGCTATACCCATTATTCCATGTACATTATGATGTCTAGTTTTCTATTAAATGTACTATTAAATTACGGCTTAATTCTCGGCCACTTTGGGCTCCCTGCACTGGGTGGTATAGGCGCAGGCATTGCTACAGCCATTTGCTCTTGGTATAACTTCTTTGCCTACTTCTTTATTCTCCTATATAATAAAGCCTTCAAAGCCTATGGAATTTTCCGCTGGTGGCCGACGTTTCAATTACCTTATGTTATGGAGCAGCTAAAATTAGGAATTCCCATCGGTATTGCTATTTTCTGCGAAATGAGCTTATTCAGTGTGGTAGGTTTAATTATGGCGTATTATGGAACTGAAATTATAGCCGCTCACCAAGCTGCTATCAGCTTTACCAATCTATTCTATTGTTTCCCTCTAAGTCTAAGTATTGCTTCTACCATTGCAGTGGGTTATGAAGTTGGTGCCACGCGCTATCGAGATGCGAAACAGTATGCCTATATTGCTCGCGGAATAGCACTTGTTATTGCTGGCCTCATCTGTATGTATAGTTTTACACATTTACTAGAAATTGCCAGCTTTTATACCAATGATCCACATATGATTCGATTAATTAGTAGTTTCTTGTCCTATGCCGTATTTTTTACTGTAATTGATGCCTTCGGTACGCCCCTTCAAGGCGTATTGCGAGGCTATAAAGATGTGCGCATCATTTCTTTAATTGCCCTTACCTGCTATTGGGGCCTTAGCCTACCAATTGCCGCCTTTTTCACCTTTGTTATGGATTATGGCCCTTATGGAATTTGGATGGGACTTCTCGGCGGTGTCGCTTGCTCAGCCGTAGCTTATACGTGTCGTGTCTGGTTTATTCAATATAAAAGATATGGTAATTAGCCCCATGCACAAAAGCCCTGTGAATCACTCACAGGGCTTTTATTTTTTCTACTAAAGTATAGCTATCATTTAATAAGCATTTAACAAACTCCACATCAGTAGCTTGGTCAAGAACAATGGTTATCCAGTGTTTCTTATTCATATGATAGGCCGGAAATATATGATGATTATCCACCAAGTTTTCAATGGTTTCAGGCTTTACCTTTACATTAAGTACATCAATATAGCCTGTTTTATCCTTCATTAAATACGCATATGGAATATTCATAAACAAACCATACCACTTTTTTGAATACTTAGTTTTTAAGGTACAATAAGACGCAAATTTATCCCACGGCTCTTCAGGAATTGTCCCATACTGTTCATACACATAAGCAAGAAGTTCTTTGCGTACATTAAAAGAATCAAAACTATTCGCTACAACATCGGTAAGTAAGGTCTTAATTTCGTCTCTCACTTGGCCAATAAAAGCCCCTTCACTACTTAACACATTAAATAATTCGTATTCTACCTGTTCTGGCATCTCATAAATGGTAACTTTCAAACTATCTTTAGCAATTTCAAAATCAGCCACCAATGAATCTTGACTCAAATGCCTACGGAGAACATAAACCTGACCTACTTTTTTAAAACCATAGGCTAAGGCTTTTGCTGTATTAAAAATATGCGTGTTAAATACTTCATTATAATACATAAAAACTAACCTTCTTTACTTATTGTTTAGCCATTTTTCAATTTTTCAATTTTTTCGCTTTTTCTATTTTTCGCTTTTTCTATTTTTTGGTTTTACTATTTTATGGTTTTACTCTTTTGCGGTCTTACTCATTTGCGGTTTCACTATTTTACTGATTTACAACTTTACTGATTTTTAACCTCGCCAAGAATATTGCGCATTTGAGCGGTTCCCGCTGCATCTTGTTGTTTCCAAGTTAATGCCACCACAGTAACCTTACCTTCTTTTACAGAGGCTACATCCGTTGGCGTGGCTTCTGGTTCAAATCCTAATTTACCGCCAATCCAATAATATTTACGACCCTTACGATCTTCGCGTGGATCGATAATATCATAATACTGTTGCAAGCCCTGATCTAGAATTTCACAATTAGCCCAACCTACTAGTCCTTCTTTAGCAAAATTCATATTTAAAAGGCCTCTATACTGCTGTTTTTCATATACTTCTTCAATAAACTCTCGAATAAATGGCATAATTTCCGCACTGCGCGTTGGACTATAGCGTTCAACAGATACTGCTAAGGCTGGTACATTGTAAAACATAGCCTCCATAGCCGCACTAACAGTGCCTGAATACAAGGCATCGGAGCCTAAATTAAAACCATTATTTACGCCAGATACAACTAAGTCAGGCATATCATTTTTTAAGAAATGGGAAAGCGCAAACTTCATACAATCAGTAGGTGTGCCAGTAACTGCGAAACGTCTAGGATTGTCAACATCTTCAGAAAATCGACGCAAACGAACTGGCATTTGAATTGTAATGGCATGTGATTTAGCACTCTGCTCTACTTCAGGTGCAATAACCGTTACACGGTGATGCTTAGCTAATTCTGCCCCCAAATCCAATATACCTTTAGCCCATACGCCGTCATCATTTGTTAATAAAATGTGCATAGTCGTTTATAGATCCTTTCTTTCACCATAAAACAGGCTATTCACTTCTTTTTATAATAGCCAGTATAACTACTTATAATATAGCTCTATTAAAGAGCCTATTATTAATTAATATTACATCTATTATTATATATTAAAAAAGTGCCTATTAATAGGCACTTTTTATAACTCGCTACGATTTATGCGCATTGCACATAAACTCTAATTTCAATTTTATTTTTTTATCTTATGATTCGCATCGCCCATGCGTGTCAATTTCACATCGCCTAAGGAAACCCCACGAGTATGTTCTGTGTGAGCCCATACTTTGTCGTGGCGATTTAAATAGCCTAAGAATGTAACCGGCACCCAACTATACATAAATAATGGATATACTAAATAATATAACCAAACTTTAGGTGGTACTTTGATACTTGCCAATACAATCAGCGGGAATAAATACTGTCCTATCCCAATAATCGTCCATACTGTAACCGGTAAAATCTGGTAAATAATATTAGTATAAATTGGCACATATGCATTGATATATGTCATAATCAAATAAAAAGTAGATACTAATAAGAAATATGGCTGACTAATTTGAACAATCCCATCTAAAATACGGAAATTGCCTTGTTTAATCCCTTCGACAAATAATTTAGGAATATAACGTTCACCACAATCAAAATGGCCTTGTGCCCAACGCTTACGTTGACGCCATGACTGCATAAAGCCTAACGGTTTTTCATCGTATACGATAGCATCATGTGCCCACGTTGTCTTAATTCCATGAATTAATAATTTCATAGAAAATTCCATATCTTCAGTCAAGCAATTACAATCCCAACCATAGTCTTTAATAATATCTGTACGAATACACATCCCTGTGCCACCTAGTGCCGTTGACAGGCCTAGATTATATTTCGCCAAATGCCACATATGGTTCACTTGCCAAAAAGCGATGGCAAATGTGCCAGCTACCCATGTATCAGTAGGATTTTTAGCATTTAAATAGCCTTGAATAACTGGTTCTCCTAACTCTAAATGGTGATTCATCTCCAATAAGAAATTAGGATGGACTAAATTATCGGCATCAAATATGACAAAGGCATCATATTTACGATCCATTTCATAAATCCGATTAAACATCCAGCCCATGGCATAGCCTTTACCGACTTCTTCGCGATTTTCACGCTCATATACACAAGCCCCTGCTTCACGAGCAATAATCGCTGTTTGATCGGTACAATTATCTGCTACTACAAAAATATCATATAACTCCTTAGGATAATCTAAAATTTTCAGATTTTCCACTAATTGGCCTACAACAGCCTCTTCATTATGAGCACATATGATAATGGCAAACGAGTTCTTAGGCGTATAATTCTTTTTTTCTTTCCTTCGCCACATTCCCGATACAGCTAACACAAAGTAATAAATTGTATAGAATACAATAATTACTTGTAAGGGAATCATGATAAGGTCAAGAATATAATCCATTTACGTCCTTCACCTCTCACCGTTTTACAAGATTAATAATAGTATTACAAATGCCAAAGACAGCGTATAACGCAAAGATAAGAACTGGCCAACTATGCCAATCAAGCACTAAGGCGATAATCCCTAAAATGGCAACAATAGCTAAGGCTAATGTATTAACTGGATCGGCCCCTTTGCCTTTAAAATCAGGATGATGAACACGGCTCACCATTAAATAGCCCACAATAATCATTAATATCATCAATACCCATTCTGGTAATTGAATACCTGATAACACATAGGTTGCCGCCATACAACCAGCTGCAGGAATTGGTAAACCTAAAAAGTAACCATGTACTTCATCCGTCATAATATTAAACCGCGCTAAGCGAAAAGCACCAAAAACAGAAAATGCCAACAATGGCACATAGCCAAGCCAACCAGTATGACTCAATTGATACATATATAACATATATGCTGGCGCTACACCAAAGCCGACTACATCAGCTAAGGAATCTAATTCGCGCCCCATTGGGCCTGACACGCCAAGTGCGCGTGCTACACGACCATCACAGCCATCAGCTAATAATGACAATAACACACAAATCGCTGCCCATGTAAATTCACCGTTAGCCGCCATAGTAATGCCTACGACGCCAAAGGATAAATTAGCAGCCGTAAACAAATTTGGAAATATTGATTTATCCATTTTTTTGCAGCCTCCCGATAATTGATTCTCCACCTCGTACGTAATCGCCTTTTTTAACGCAAATATCTACTGACTTAGGCACAAAAATTTCCGTACAAGAACCAAATTTAATCATCCCATATAATTGGCCTTTCGCTAATGTATTCCCTAAATCAGTCCACGATACTATACGACGGGCTAATAATCCTGCTATTTGTGTAACTAAAATTTCAATGCGTCCATTGTCAATGCCAATGGAGTGACGTTCGTTTTCATAGCCTACGCTTTTTTTATAAGCTGGTAAAAAACCGCCACATGTATATTGTCGGAACGTAATTTTCCCTTCCATCGGTGCCCGATTTACGTGCACATCAAAAACAGATAAGAAAATTGTTACCTTTTTACATTCTGTATTTAAGAATAAATCTTCATATACTTCACTTACTTCCATGACCTTACCATCAGCTGGTGAAACCAATACATCTGGATCAATAGGAATCACACGGTTAGGATTCCTAAAAAAGAACGTGAAAAAGCAAGCCAGTATTAAGGGTATAATCGCTATATAAGGGGATAAAAAATATCCTGTCAAAATAGCTATCAGAAAGGTTACCCCAATGAAAGGATACCCATCTTTAACAATAAACCCTGTGGGCATCTCGCACCACCTCTCTATTTTTTTGCTTGTTTCACTGCCCACATAAATTTAGGCAGTGCCATCATACGACCAAGCCGTTGAGGCTGATTTAACAATCGATATAACCATTCCAATCGATTCCGTTGCATCCATTTAGGAGCTCGTTTTACCGTACCAGCCATTACATCAAAAGAACCACCTAAACCAATAGCTACAACACCATCTAAATGAGCTAACTTAGTAGTCATCCATTTTTCTTGCTTAGGCACACCTAATGCGACTAATACTAATTTAGTCTGCCCTGCTTCAATCGCCTGAATAATCTTTGTTTCCTCTTGCTCATCAAAAAAGCCGGAGTGGATACCGACTACTTCTAACGAACCTACTTTAGCCTCCATATTTTTTACCGCTTGCTCAGCTACGCCAGGTGCGGCCCCTAAAAAATACACAGGCGTTTTATGTTGCGCTGCTTTTTGCAATAAAGCCACTGCTAAATCACAACCAGCTACGCGTTCTGGAATATGCTGCCCTAGTTGTTCGGCAGCCCATAATACACCAGCCCCATCTGGGACGGCTAAATCTGCTTGTTTTAAAATGTCGTGCAATTCTTTATCATGTCGGGCACGCATAACCATTTCAGCGTTAACCGTGACTACAGTATGTAGCCCCGGCTCAGAATATAAATTCTGTACACGCTGAACTGCTTCATTCATGGTTATAACATCAACCGGCACATCAAGAATGCTCAATTGATTACGCAAAACAAATACACCTCAATAATCAGCCGCTATAGTTAGGCGCTTCCACCGTGATGCTTACATCATGTGGATGACTTTCTTTAAGCCCAGCAGCAGTAATTTGGATAAACTGAGTATCATTAATCATTTCTTGGATATTATGACAACCACAATACCCCATACTTGCTCGTAAACCACCTACCATTTGGAATATAGTGTCCGCTAACATACCTTTATAAGGTACGCGTCCTTCAATACCTTCTGGTACAAGTTTCTTAGCTTCTGTTTGGAAATAACGATCTTTACTTCCAAGTTTCATAGCGCCTAAGCTGCCCATACCACGGTACACTTTGTAGCTACGACCTTGATAAATAACAGTTTCGCCTGGACTTTCATCAGTACCAGCTAGAATGTTACCCATCATAACAACATTAGCACCTGCTGCAATAGCCTTCGCAATATCGCCAGAATATTTAATCCCCCCATCAGCAATGATTGGAATATTGTAACGACGACCTACGGCTGCACATTCATAAACAGCTGTAATTTGTGGTACACCAATACCAGCAATAACGCGAGTAGTACAAATAGAACCAGGCCCAATACCAACTTTAACAGCATCTGCACCAGCTTCAATTAAAGCCTCTGTGCCCGCTGCAGTAGCTACATTCCCCGCAATTACTGGAATATGTGGGTTCGCTGCTTTTAATTCTTTTAAAGTACGTAACACGCCTGCTGAATGACCATGCGCTGTATCTACGATAATTACGTCAACTTTAGCAGCCACTAAAGCATCCATACGATCATATAAATCTTTACTTACCCCTACAGCCGCACCTACTAACAAACGGCCACTACCATCTTTTGCAGAATTAGGATATTTAGTTGCTTTTTCAATATCTTTAATGGTAATTAAGCCTTTTAAAATGCCCGCTTCATCTACCAAAGGTAATTTTTCAATACGATGTTGACGTAAAATCGCCTTTGCTTCCTCTAAAGAAGTTCCTACTGGTGCAGTGACAAGATTTTCTTTAGTCATAACTTCACCAATTGGTCGATTTAATTCATTTTCAAAGCGCATATCACGGTTCGTAATAATACCTACTAATTTACCATTTTCCGTAATAGGCACTCCTGAAATGGCATACTTACGCATTAATTCTTCTGCATCCGACAATAGATTTTGTGGACTCAAATAAATTGGATCAACGATGATACCATGTTCGGAACGCTTTACTTTATCCACCTCATGAGCCTGTTCTTCGATGGACATATTTTTGTGAATAACGCCCATGCCACCTTCACGAGCCATAGCAATGGCCATCCGAGATTCCGTAACAGTATCCATACCAGAACTAATCATTGGAATATTGAGCTTAATATCACGAGTTAGGTGCGTAGTCAAATCCACTTGATTTGGCAACACATCAGATGCTGCTGGCACTAATAATACATCATCAAATGTTAGACCACGTAACCCAAACTTATCTTCTCTCATGGTAACTTCCTTTCTCCTTAATTTCTTATCGATTCACTCTACTTAGCCATACAATGTAATTGGCTTATATTACCAATCCATTGTTAATACATCAAAACTGGTAATTCGCTTATTTTTCGCAGCGCATTACGCCAGCTTCCATAAAGTTATCTGCTTTCATATCAGTAAAAATAACTTTTACCGCTTCTTTAGGCACTTTAATAATTTCAGCTGTCGCTTTAGTAATCACTTCGCCTAATTCTTTCTTCTGTTCAAAGGTACGCCCTTCTACTAATTCTACACGAATAATTGGCATTCTACTCAACCTCCATCATCGAAAACGTCTTTACCTATACAAACCTTTATCATTTAGCTGTATAGACTTCTCTATCGTATTATTATACTTCAAAAGGCCTATTCTGTACATGCTAAAATACAGTATTTTCTCAAATTCTATCAAGATGAAAGCAGAATTTTTCATTCCCCCATATCATAATTAGCTTAGCTATAAATAATACGCTGAAAACTATCACCAAAACGACGTATCAATTCAGGTTTCATCTGTATAACACCCGCTTCAAAGCCAACTTGCTGTAACCACAATTTAGCATCTTGTCGTGCCGCCACAAGTAAATCTATATCTTTTAAAATATTCGCTAATCTTAAATCAGGTAATCCTGATTGGGCTAACCCAAAAAGTTGACCTGAGCCACGTAGCAATAAATCTTGTTCAGCTACCACAAAACCATCTTGTGTTTCAGTCATAACTTGTAAGCGCTGGCGACTCTCTTCACTACGGCTATCGCTCACTAAAACACAATATGACTGCGTACTGCCACGCCCAACTCGACCACGCAACTGATGTAGTTGGGATAGACCAAAACGCTCGGCCCCTTCCACACACATAATTGTTGCATTAGGTACATTAACCCCTACTTCAATAACCGTCGTCGACACCAAAAGCTTAGTTTGCCCTTTATAAAAAGCTTCCATAACCGCTTCTTTATCAGTCGCACTCATACGGCCATGAACAAGACCTACGCCAAATTTGCGATTATATTTTTCAGCTAACTCCTCATATAGTTGCTCCGCTGCTACTAAATCAAGTTTTTCAGACTCTTCTACTAAAGGACAGACTACATATACTTGATGGCCTGCGGTCATCTCTTTTTCAAAGAAAGTATGTAAACGCTCTTTATACGATGAATCTACCGCATAAGTAAGCACCGGCTTACGCCCTGGTGGCATTTCTTTAATCAAACTGACCTCTAAGTCACCATAAATAGATAATGTCATAGTCCGTGGAATCGGGGTAGCCGTCATAACTAGCATATGTGGATTTGTGCCTTTACGCTGTAAAGTCGCCCGTTGCTCTACGCCAAATCGGTGTTGCTCATCAACGATGACTATTGCCAATTTCTTAAACTGCACCGCCTCTTGAATAAGCGCATGCGTACCAATTACTACATCAATTGTCCCATCAGCTAGCCCTTCATAAATAGCCTGACGATCAGCGGTTTTAGTAGAGCCTGTTAATAAAGCCATCCGCAAGTTCGGAGCAACGTTTGCTAACTCCGCTTCATCACGAGTAGCTATACCCCTATCACCAAGAGTAAATAAATCCTCACTCTCATTTGGTTTAGTGTCTGTAGCTATTGGTTTTAGCCAAGGTTTCATAAGTTCTTGCAAACTCTCATAATGCTGCTGTGCCAAAATTTCCGTAGGCGCCATCAAAGCTCCTTGATAGCCATTCTCTACCGCTTTAATTAAAGCTAATGCCCCCACAACAGTTTTACCAGATCCAACATCACCTTGTAATAAACGGCGCATCGGTCGTTCCGCTTCCATATCTGTAGCAATATCCTGAAACGCTCGACTTTGATCGCCAGTCAATGCAAAAGGTAATTGTTCTAAAAACGCCCTTACCATAGCCCCTGAAGGCTGCATTTTGATGCCTTGCTCTTCTTGTTCTTTAGCGCGTAACAATAATAATCCTGCTTGCATAATAAATAATTCTTCATAGGCTAATTGTTTGCGAGCCAATTCATAGCGTTCAACCGTCAAAGGACTATGCATTTCTTTAAACGCTTCATAGCGAGACATAAAATTCTGTTCTTGCCTAATCTCAGCTGGTAGCAGTTCTGGCAGTGAATCATTAGCTGCCAACCAATTAGTAATAGCTTGGCGAACAACAAATTGACCTACCCCTTCAACCAAAGGGTATACTGGTACAATACCAGCCTCTGCCTGTTGTCCATCACGCAATGTTTCAATATGAGGCGTATTCATTTGTAAAGAGCCATAGGCAAACTCCACCTTACCATATACATGAAGACGCTGGCCTACTTTATAAAAGTTTTTCTTATAGCCCTGATTAAACAATACCACTTTCATGCGACCAGTAGCATCACCAATGGTAATCTCCAAAATAGATAGACCTCGACGAGGCTTCTTTTCCTGTATATGTAAAACAGTGCCTTCCGTAGCACCTACAGCGCCTTGCTTCAAAGCGCCAATACAATATGTAGCACTACGATCTTCATACGTGCGAGGAAAATATATTAACAATGAAGATACATCGGTAATGCCCAGCTTATTCAGCTGTTTCACACGGCTAGGCCCTACCCCTTTAATAGTTAACAGGGATTCTTCCATATATTTCACTACACCTCCTAACGTCCACTACCTTTATACAAACTTAAACTATTAAACTACTATTTAAACCTATATCTCACTGCGGAAAATCCATTTATAATCTGTAAATCTATGATATAATAATACTGTTAAGAAAGATAGTACGGCAATTTATATGATTCGTCAACGAATTTAATTATGTACTTGCTTTATTCTGTCCCCTTGTGATAAAATACATATGTTATGTTGTAAATTATGCTTGGAGGTGGAAATTATGGCAAACCTTTGCGAAGTATGTGGCAAAACCACCACTAGCGGTATGAACGTGAGTCACTCTCACATCCGCACGAAAAGGACCTGGAAGCCAAACATCCAGAGAGTACGAGCAATTGTAGACGGCGAAACCAAAAAGGTAAATGTATGCACTCGCTGCCTTCGTTCCGATAAAATTACACGCGCGTAAAAAATAAGAAGGTACATGTACTCTAAAAAAACTGCTATGACATTTGTCATAGCAGTTTTTTATTGCCCTTTTTAAGAAATACCATATTTTAATTAGCGGGATCCCAAATTCTAGGGATATATATCTCTTTAAACAGTTTAATAGCATACTGATCTGTTAAACCAGCCACATAATCTACAATATCAGTCAGTGTAATCATGCGCTCTGCATCACCACCATGACGGACGATTTCATGGCGCAATAATTCAGGATTCTCTAAATAATGTAAAAATAAATATTTCACTACATGAGCCGCTCGATTTCGATCAGGTATTAAAGTAGGTGCTTTATATACTGCTGTAAACATAAATCGCCTAAATTCATTCATCACATTGGTTACATCATCGGACATAAAAATTTCTGTTTTGTCCATTGATTCACGCACCATATCCATAACCATCGTGGTAATCATCTGCGATGGTGTAGTCCCCAATACTTCTCGCACTGAACTTGGCAAATCTTCAATGGATAACATCCCCGCACGCTGTGCATCATCAAAATCATGACACAAATAAGCAATTCGATCGGCTAAACGTATAATTTGCCCCTCCATAGTCATAGGTTTATGAACACCAGTGTGACCTAAAATACCATCACGCACTTCCTTAGTCAAATTAAGACCTTGCCCATCTTTTTCTAAAACTTCTAAGGTTCGCAAACTTTGTTCATTATGATTAAAATGTCCCACCAAATCACGTAAGGCATATTCCCCCACATGCCCAAACGGCGTATGTCCTACATCATGGCCCATAGCAATAGCTTCTACTAAATCCTCATTAAGGCGCAATGCTCGTGCTACAGTACGTCCTATCTGCCCTACTTCAAGAGTATGAGTCATCCGTGTTCTGTAATGATCCCCTGGTGCAATATATACTTGGGTTTTATGTTTTAAGCGACGAAAACATTTACTGTGAATAATACGGTCTCTATCGCGTTGAAAAGCTGTACGCAAAGGATCTGGCGCTTCTTCTCGATCTCGTTTAGCCGTGCTACTTTTAGTTGCCTGTGGCGACAATATTAAGTCTTCTCTCGCTTCAATTTCTTCTCGAATAGTCATGTAAGCCTCCTAACGGCCTTGCTCCTGCTGTTTATTTCGTTCAATAATCTGCATCACAAAAGAAGCTGTTTCTTCAATTGATTTATTCGATACATCCAATACAGGACAATGTACCCGGCGCATAACCGCTTTCGCATATGCTAATTCTTCTTCAATGCGAGCAACGGTAGCATAATTAGCTTCCCCATCAAGCCCCATTGTACGCAAGCGTTCACTACGAATATTATTCAATTTATAGGGATCAATAATAAGGCCCACTACTTTTTTAGGTGGTACTTTAAATAATTCTTCTGGTAATGGTACTTCAGGCACTAACGGCAAGTTAGCGGCCTTTATTTTTTTATACGCTAAAAACATAGATAATGGTGTTTTACTTGTACGAGAAACACCAATAATAACGATATCTGCTTTTTCAAAACCTGATGGGTTTTTGCCATCATCATACTTAACAGCAAACTCAATCGCTTCTACCTTTTTAAAATACTCTTGGTCCAATTTATGAATCATACCCGCTGTCAAACGTGGGCGAGTATCTGCTACACTCCCTACAGCATCCAAAACAGGTCCCATAATATCAACCGCTTTTACACCTTGATTTTGTGCTTCATTATGTAAATAGCGGCGCAAAGTAGGCGATACAATAGTATGACAAATAATATGTTTTCCTTGAGCTGCTTCTTTAACTACATCATCAATCTGCGATTCTTGACTAATATAGGGAATACGAATAATATCTATACTTTCTTTATCAAATTGACTGGCCGTTGCCCGAGCCACAGATTCAGCAGTTTCACCTAATGAGTCAGAAATTGCAAAAATAATCTTATTTTTTTCCATGCCACACCTCACTTATGAGAGCTTATTTAATCTACTTGTAATAGCCTAACCAAACTTGTACAAGCTATATACAATCTACATACGCTATATATTTATTATACAATGCTTATTACTATTAATGCACCTAAAAATTATAGGTATATATTATTTCACACCACAATCTAAAAATAATTTAGTCACGGTTGTTTTAGAAACACGCCCTAATACTTTATAGCGTCTACGGTTATTCTCTATTTCCAATTCAACAATAGGTAAGCAATCTACTTCATAATCAATCATGCGCTGCGCTGCCTCTACAACGCTATCTTCTATATAGCAGGAAATCATTTTACTTACGGGGGTCATAATCATAGAAATAGGCATTGTTTTGGGGTCATTTTGCCCAATCGCTGCACGCAATAAATCTTTACGTGAAACTAAACCTAGCAAATAACCTTCATCACAAATCAGCACGGTTCCCACATCTTCCGTAAACATGGTTACAATCGTATCATACAAATTAGTATCCGCTGTTACCGCTACTGCTTGAGCCATCACTTGCCCTACAGTAAATTGACGAATCTCATTAGCTACTGGGCTAACACCTTGTTGACCAATATAATAATACCCTACTTTAGGTCTTGCATCGAGCAGCCCCATCATAGTTAACACTGTTAAATCAGAACGTAACGCCGATCTTGTTAATTCTAATTTTGCGGCAATAGCTTTACCTGTAATAGGGCCTTCTTCCTTTACAATATGAACTATTTTATCTTGCCGTGCGGTTAATTGCAAAGTATACCCTCCTTTCACTTTAGTAGCTGAAACATAGTAGGCTTTATGTGCTTCTACTGTATATTACATATGTTTCCACATTATATTTCATATGATTCCATATTATGTTTCACATGTTTCCATATGATACTTAATAATTTCTATATAATACTTCATATAATACTTCACATGTTGCAGCGTCTATAAAAAACAGGAGGCTATGTAGCCTCCTGTTTATTTCACATAGTATTATTACCACTCTAATTCATTACCAAGAGTGCGACCGCGACCAGTCACAGCGTCAAGCATAATACGTTGTTCTAACTGAGCCACCATTTTCTTCGTAGCTTTTACAGCATCTGGATTTACAGAAATGGAGTCAATACCACTGCGTACCAAGAATTCACAGAAATCAGGATATACACTTGGTGCTTGTCCACAAATAGATACTGTTTTGCCATCACGATGAGCTACTTCGATTAGGTGATGAATCGCACGACGGATTGCCAAATTACGTTCATCATAAATATGTTGTACCGTTTCATTATCACGGTCACAACCAAGAATTAACATAGTTAAGTCATTGGAGCCGATAGAGTAGCCATCTACATATTGGTTAAATTGATCAGCTAAGATAATGTTTGCTGGAATTTCAGCCATGAGCCAAATTTTGAAATCAGCACTGCGTGCCAAACCATTTTCAGCCATTACGCGCGTTACTTCTGCAGCTTCTTGTACGGTACGGCAGAATGGAATCATAACTTGTAAGTTTTTGAAACCATATTCTTCACGAACTTTACGAATAGCTGCTAATTCCAATTGGAAAGCTGGTGCATATTTAGGGTCATAGTAACGAGAAGCACCACGCCAGCCAAGTAAAGCACTGGATTCATGTGGTTCGTGCTTATCGCCACCATTTAAATCACGATATTCGCTAGATTTGAAATCGCTTAAGCGAAGCACTACTTGACGAGGTGCCAATGCCTGACATACTTTACGCATACCTTCAGCTAATGTATCAATAGCGAATTGGCTACGACCAGTTTCAATCAAATGCAATGGATGTTCATGGATGAAGGTAGTCCAAATAAACTCTTCACGCATCAAACCAATGCCATCACATGGTAAAACACCATATTTTTCAGCTAAATCAGGGTCACCAAGATTCATATATACTTTAGTGCCTGTTACTGGAATATATTCACTAACTACTTGTGCCGAAGCTTCTGCTTTTGGTTTTACAGCATCTTCTAAAATGCCATCATATACGATACCATTTGTTGCATCTACAGTAATCATCTGACCATCAGCAATGCGTTTTGTGCCTTCTTCACTGCGGCTTTTAGTACCAACGATACAAGGAATGCCTAATTCACGACTTACGATAGATGCATGACAAGTCATACCGCCCGCATCAGTTACAATCGCTTTAGCTTTTTTCATAGCTGGTACCCAGTCCGGTGCCGTCATTGTAGTAACAAGAATTTCCCCTTCTTTGAAACTATCAATATCAGCTGGGTCTAAAATAACATGAGCTTTACCAGCCGCTTTACCAGGACTAGCTGGTAAACCTTTTACCACGATTTCACGAGATGTTGTAGTTTGTACAGCTTCTTCCGCTGGTTTTTCATCTTTATTTTTACGGGACCAAACTGTTTCTGGACGAGCTTGTAAGATCCAAATCTTATTATCTCGTTCATCAACGCCCCATTCCATATCCATGTAGCAACCGTAATGTTTTTCAATAGCTTTAGCATAGGAAGCTAACTCAAGAACTTGTTCATCAGTAAGCACTTGTGCCTTAGCTTGTTCTTCTGGAATTACTATTTCAGCACAGTCTCCATCAGGATTACGAACAAGCGCAATATTTTTATCGTTAATCATACGACTTTCGATTTTCATTGCTTTTTTATTAACAGTGAAGTTATCTGGCGTAACTGTTCCTTGTACTACATATTCCCCAAGGCCCCAAGACCCTTCAATTAAAATACTTTCATCATTACCAGTCACAAGGTCAACTGTAAACATAACACCAGCAGATTTGGAGAATACCATCATCTGAATAGCTGCACTCAAAGCTACAGTCATATGGTCAAAACCTTGTTTTACACGATAGTAAGTAGCGCGATCTGTAAATGTAGATGCGTAGCATTCTTTTACTTTTTGGATAATTACATCAGCACCACGAACATTTAAGTATGTATCTTGTTGGCCTGCAAAACTTGCATCTGGTAAATCTTCAGCCGTCGCACTAGAACGAACTGCTACGAAAGGATTGTCTTCATTTACTTTCTGTCCCAATTCAGCATAGGCTTTTTCAATAGCTTCTGCTAATTCCTGTGGCATTTCTGCATCACAAATTAATTTGCGAATATTAGCACAAATTTCACGTAACAAGGCAGAATTTTCTACATCATCTAATTTATCAAGTTCTGCTTTAATTTTGTCTTCTAAACCAGTACGTTCCATAAAGAACCGATAGCCATGAGCAGTTGTAGCAAAACCGTATGGTACAGGTACATTTGTGGAGGAAGTCATTTCCCCTAACGAAGAAGATTTACCACCAACTAAGGCTACATCTTCACGCTTTAATTCATCAAACCAAAGTACATATGCATTTTCACGATTCATTATATGAAACCTCCTGAAGAAAAGAAATACATCAACTAAGTAAATAGTACAACACATTTAATGAAATGTCAATTATATTTCACACTTTATAGAATATTATTCATATATTGCATAGCCATTAGCACAGAAACAACTACACTAAATATAGTTACATATACCTATTAAGCACTATCTAACTATGTAATCAAAATAAAAAGACCCAGAGTTAATTGTACGTTTTAACTCTGGGTCTTTTATACATTAAAGTATATTTCTTGTTATAGCTTATCTCATACAGTGTACGTTATAGCTTATATTCATATAATACATGTATAACTGCATTATATAGTGCAACATATTATATAGTGCAGCACATTAATTGAATTTAATTTTGATAAATTTACGTTTACCTACTTGTAGCACCATATCATCTGCTAGTTCAATATTTTCGTCAGCACATTTTTCACCATTAATTTTAAAGGCACCAGCTTTAATGGAACGACGTGCTTCACTATTACTTGCTGTTAAACCTGCATCTGTTAATAACTGTGGTACATATACAGGCTCTGATGGTTTTGCCATAGCATATTCAGGAATATCCGTTGGTAAATCATGCTTTTGGAATACCCGAATAAACTGTTCCTGCGCTTCATTAGCCGCCTCTTCACCATGATACAAACGAACAATGGTATGAGCCAATTTCATTTTTGTATCACGAGGATGCGCTGTGCCAGCTTCTAAGGCTTTGCCTAATTCTTCTTGTTCTTCAATAGACATATCCGTTACTAACATAAAGTAACGCATCATAAGCTCATCAGGAATTGACATAGCTTTACCATACATTTCTGCTGGAGCCTCGCTAATGCCAATGTAATTCCCCAAGGATTTACTCATCTTTTGAACGCCATCAAGACCTTCTAAAATAGGCATAGTAATAATTGTCTGTGGTGCTTGACCATATTCTTCTTGTAAATGACGCCCCATTAATAAGTTGAAGGTCTGATCAGTACCGCCAAACTCAATATCAGCTTCAAGTGCTACTGAATCATAACCCTGCATCAATGGATACATAAATTCATGAACTCCAATAGGGCGCCCTTCTGTATAACGCTTTTGGAAATCATCCCGTTCCAACATGCGAGCCACCGTATATTTAGCAGATAGTTTTAGTACATCTTCAAAAGATAATTTACTAAGCCATTCGCTATTATAAACAACTTTAGTCTTTGACTCATCAAGCACTTTAAAAATCTGTTCTTTATAGGTCATAGCATTATGTGCTACAGCCGCTTCATCAAGAGGAGGACGAGTTACACTTTTACCAGTAGGATCACCGATACGAGCTGTAAAATCACCAATCAAAATAATAATTTGATGACCTAAATCCTGGAATGTTTTTAATTTACGTAACACTACCGTATGTCCCAAATGAATATCTGGTGCGGTTGGATCAAGGCCCAGTTTAATTTTTAATGGTTTATTTTCAGCAATAGATTTTGCTAATTTCTTTTTAAAATCTTCTTCTGGAAGTAAATTTTCCACGCCATGTTTAATCAGGCGTAATTGTTCTTCCAATGTTTTCATCAATCTTCCTCCTCTAAACTAACTACTCATCTTTACTCGATTTTGATGATTTCTTAGCTGGCTTTTTAGCTGGTTCTTCTTTGCTCTCATCTTCAGAACTCGCAGACTCCTCGCTTACAGCTTCTTCTTTACTATCTTTATCGTCTTTTTTTACTTTATCTTTATCTTTCTCCTTAGGATCTTCTTTCTTAGGAGGAGGTGCATAGCCTTGGTTAGCAATAGCTGCAGCCCCTGGCGGCACCGTGAAATCACTAGCTGGAATATCCATAGCTGTTAACGCTTCAGACATAAAATCACGCCAAATTACTGCTGGTACAGTACCACCAGTAATTTCATTCAGTGTCTCAACACCATAGTCATCGCCCATCCAAACAGCAGCGACTAAATCAGGTGTGTAACCTACAAACCACGCATCTTTTGATTCATCAGTTGTCCCTGTTTTACCAGCTGCAGGACGACCAATTGAGGCGCCACCACCAGTACCACCAGACATAACTGATTCTAACATGTTAGTGATAACATACGCATATTTAGGATCTACTACGCGTTTTTCTTCAGTGCTATTTTCTTCAACCACTTGTCCATTGCGATCCACAATCTTCGTAATCGCTACTGGTTTTACTTTAACACCACCATTAGCAAGGGTACCATAAGCAACAGCCATGTCAATCGGTTTAACCCCTTGTGTTAAACCACCCAAGGCAACTGCCAAGTTATAGTCATTAGGCTCGCCATCTTTAACTAAGGTAGAAATACCCAATGCGGAGGATAAATCAATGATTTTATTCATCCCTACTTTATCCGCTAACTGCACGGCAATGGTATTAACCGAATGCTGTAACGCATAGCGAAGGGTCATATTACCAGAATAAGTGCCTTCATAGTTTTTAGGACTCCAACCATTAAAGTCGAGCTTCTTATCTTCCATAACAGTACCTGGTGTCATGCCATCTTGGATAGCCGCCAAGTAAACAAATGGTTTAAAAGCTGACCCTGGTTGACGTTCTGCTAGCACAGCACGATTAAAGGAGTCATCACCACGACCACCTACCATAGCTACAATATACCCATTGTGTGGATTAATCGCTACCAAAGCGCCCTGTGGTTGTTGTAAACCATTAGAATCAGTATAGAAGTCAGGCAAATTATGCATAGCTCTAACAGCTGCTTCCTGAGCTTTCATATCAATTGTAGTATATACTTTCAACCCATCTTTATAGATAGCATCATCACCATATTTTTCAGCAATTTCTGAAATAACATAATCGATGAAGTATGACGCATTTGTATCACTATGAGCTACTTCAGCCTTTTCACGAAGCCCTAAATCAGCTTCTTTAGCTGCATCGGCTGTAGCTTGATCAATATATTCATACTTTGCCATCTGATTTAATACAATGGCTTGACGCGCTTTACCAGCTTTTAAATTCGTCAATGGCGAATAATAGTTAGGGCTTTGTGGTAAGCCAGCTAACATAGCACATTGTGCTAAATCTAAGTCCTGTACATTTTTACCAAAGTATACATGAGCCGCTGCTTGCACACCATAGGCCCCTTGACCGAAGTATATTTGGTTCATATACATTTCTAAAATTTCTTGTTTTGTATAGTACTGTTCTATGCGCAACGCCAACATAGCTTCCATAATCTTACGTTTAAGCGTGCGGTCTTGCGTTAAAAAGGCATTACGCGCTAATTGCTGCGTAATGGTACTACCACCTTCAGCTACTCCATCATGAGCAATATTTACCCAAATAGCACGCATAATGCCGACGGGGTCAATACCATGATGACTATAAAAACGAACGTCTTCTGTAGCAATAAAAGCATTTTGCAAGTTTTTTGGTACTTGCGATAATTTTACAGGTAACCGATTTTCCGTAGCATGAACGGTAGTAAGCAGATTACCATGCACATCATAAATTTGCGAGGATGCAGCTGGTTTTACATTGGCCACTTCTGGCAAATCTGACATAGTGGCACCAATAAAGCCACAGCCAGCTCCTGCAATAATCAAAAACAGTAGAATGCCCACAATCCATAGGAAGCGACGGACTGGAGACTTCTTCTTCGGTGATTTACCCGCTGTTGTTCTACTCTTAACTTGTCGCCCTCTTTGGGACGAACGTTGTAAACTCATACGACACCTCTCATTACGAATAATAAGTCATATAGCTCATTATATCATACCTATGCCACATATGGTATCACCTTACACTATAGAAGTAAACAGCTTAAGGCCACATTTCTAACAAAAGTTATCTTTATTTTAAATATACTAAAGTCGCGCCTGCACCGCCTTCATCATAGCCGGCAATTTCATACCGACTAATATGTGGCAATGTTTTTAAATACTGATGAATACCTGCCCGCAACGCGCCTGTACCTTTACCATGTACAATCCGCACTGGTGAAATGCCCGCCATCAAAGCTTGGTCAATAAAATGACCTACATTCTGATTAGCTTCATCCACAGTTTGTCCAATTACATTTAACTCTGTCGTAGCATGCTTTTGTCGTTCAACAGCAGAACCACCAGCACGTTTTCGTGGTTTTGGTTGTACCGCCTCTTGCTTACGCCGTAAATTATTAGTTTCTTCACGACTAGCCAGTGCTAAATCAGCCACTTTCACATTCGCCGATAAACCATTCACCGCAACTTGAATTCGTTTGCCTTGAATCGCTTCAACTGTACCCACAGCATTTAAAGACGTCACAAAAACAGTTTGACCCACCTGAAGCTCTTTTACATTCACAGGCGTGCGTGTTTCTTGCTCCAATTCTGGCACATGTACGCCAGAAATATTTTTTCGTGCTTTTGTAATCGCCTCTTGGCGTTTTGTCTTATTGGTTTCAGAGAACTGAGACTTCAACTCTTTAATAATCTGCTCCCCTTCTACACGAATAGACTGTTTCAACTGTTGAGCTTCTTCTTGTGCCTTACTTAAAATCTGCTTACGTCGTTCATTCAGTTGTTTCTTTTCACGATCAGCTTGCGTGCGCATGCGTCGTGCTTCATCTAATTCTTTCTTAAGAGCTCGCTCCTTCGCCTGATTTTTGCGTAATTGTTCATTTAGGTCGCTCAACACTTCTTCCATGTCACGATGATCTGACCCTTCACGATGTTGTTTCGCATAATCAATCACTTCTCGAGGAACCCCTAAGCGTGAAGCAATACTTAAAGCATGACTACTACCAGCCACACCAATATGAAGTCGATACGTTGGTCGCAAGGTGCGCTCATCAAATTCCACATGACCATTTTCAATACCTTCCGTATTATACGCATAACGTTTTAGCTCATTATAATGCGTACTTACCATCATAAGAGGGCCTCGTTTGCGGAAATATTCGAGTAACGCTACCGCCAAAGCACTCCCTTCTTCAGGATCGGTGCCAGAGCCCAATTCATCAAGTAACACTAAGTCTTTAGCACCCGCTACTTTTAAAATACGCACCACTTGGGTCATATGAGCAGAAAAAGTACTTAAACTAGCTTCAATACTTTGTTCATCACCTATATCAGCATAAATCGTGTTAAATATAGGTAATATCGAGCCTGTATCAGCAGGAATATGAAGACCTGCTTGATTCATTAAACTAAGTAGACCTAAGGTCTTCATAGCTACCGTTTTACCACCTGTATTAGACCCTGTAATCAGCAAAATACGATAGGATGTACCTAATGTAATCGTAGTCGGTACCACTACATTAGCCGGAATCAGAGGATGCCGTGCATTCATCAATTTTACTTCACGAGCACCACTAATAATAGCTGGTGTAGCCTTCATGGCAATAGCCAAAGAAGCCTTACCATATACAAACTCTACATGAGACACTCGTTCACAAGCATCCATCAAAGTATTGCTATCCTTGCGTACTGCTAAGGACAAATCCTTATAAATACGGCGCACTTCTTCTTCTTCTGCCAACATAGCTTCTTGTAAATCATTATTTAAATTAACAAGGCGCATCGGCTCAATATACAGAGTAGCCCCCGTAGCAGAGCGATCATGAATAAGCCCTTCAAAGGCATACCGATACTCTTGTTTGACTGGAATTACATAGCGATTATTGCGCTGTGTAACCAATGCTTCCTGAAAATATTTCTGATTATCTGGGTCATGAATAATAGCCTGAATATCAGACTTGATCCGTTCTTTCGTACGCACAATAGTTGTCCGCAAATGTTGTAATTTAGGCGAAGCCGAATCCATAAGATTCCCTTTTTTATCAAATACTCGCTCAAATTTGCGTTCCAATCCATCATGGCGTGGCATATCTTGAATCCACAACGAAAGCAATGGATAGGATGTATATTTACTGTGAAAAAAACTATACATCCGTTTATACGCACTTAGCGTTGTGTAAATATCCCATAACTCATCATGAGTTAAAATAATCTCTTTACGGCTTTTAGAACAAGCTTCCCGAATATCTCGAGTCCCTCCGATAGGCTGTTCAATCTCCATTTGTAGTGAATTAACAGCTTCTACCGTTTCATCTAAGGCCGTCTTTATGGCAATCGGATCCGTTAAAGGCGTAAGCTCACGAGCTAATTCCTTAGCAATCCGTGACGAACAAGCCTCTGCTAACCGTTCCCGAATTAAATCAAAATCTAACAGTTTTTCACTGTTCATAGATATATCTATCCCTCCTATATTAGGTAATACTCTATATAACTTCTAGAAAATCATGACTTCTAGAAAATCCCTTTAAAATAGTGACCTCTTGTCACTGGTACAGCTTCATTTTTAGGTGGTACTGGTAATGAACCTTGTAAAATCCCTACATAGGCTTGTACCGTTTCTTGCAACCATGCTTTAGATTGTTGTCGACCATCAATACGCAATATAGCAAGCTTACGTCTTACTAAATCTGGTATATACGCTCTCATATCAAGCATGCGACTATTCATTATATGCATGCGACAATACGGATCCGTACGGAGCGAAAATTGCTCGCCCAAACGATCTTTTAATACATATGAATCCTTTAAACATGGAGCTGGACAGCCTTCTTTTTTACCAATACCCGCAAAGCTACTGATTACACAATATTCCGAAATCATCAATTCTGTCAAGCCATGGACAATGCATTCAATTGGTAACGACGTCTGTTTTATAATACTACTAATCTGTTTAAGCGTCGCTTCTTGAGAAAGCACTACACTTCGCAACACAAACTGAGCTACCTGCTGTACTGCTTCTTTATTAAAAAGTTGCAAACTGCTATCCCCTTCAATAGAACCTGTATAGCCTAACTCTTGTAACCATTCTAAAGCGCCTAAAAAATGAATGCTAATCCCATCAGGCTTGGCCTCAATCATCGCTTGTAACGTTGGCAAATAGCTGGTTACTTCACTATCTCGCACAATACGAGGCGTTGCCAATACGCAAGGTACCTGGTGCGTTTTACAAAGCGCCACCACTCGTGCATATACATCTAAATCATAAGGTGTCCGCTGTAAACGATCACCACCAAATATAATTTTTTGTGCCCCCGCTAAAATAGCTGGTTCAATTTGCCACTCTTCATCTAACTGTACCGACACTAATGGCAAATCCGGATTCCCCATTAATGACTTAGCCGGTAAATTTGCGGTTGTCATAGAGGCATAATTTGGACGATTGTGAAACTCTTGTTGAATTGCTGATTCTATGCGCTGTAAAGTGGTGTCCATTTCCATTTCATGCTGTGCTAGTAACAATTCTTCTAACCGAGCAACTCCATCCCGGCGCATCTGATTTAGCACACTGCTAGGCCACATAAACGGCTCATCGGGCATATATAAAGAAGCTAATGAAAAAACAGTCGTACCTAAACGACCTAATTGCTCCATTACTTTTTCACGACTTGTTGGTACTTTTTGTGCCCGTTGCACCACATAATCAGCACTTACAGTAACCGATTTACCATCTTCTAATAATAACGTCAACTGTGGTGCTGCCCCTTCTACACCATCTAAGTAAGCATGCACTTCATATTTCCGACCAAAATCTTGCAAATTTTGCCATACTGTCTTTTTAGGGCCATCATCACTAGGTCCAATTCGCTTACCACGATTACCTGGTGCTACCGCTGTAATCATTTCACGACTCGAACGATTTTCTAAATAAGCTGTTGAAAAACCGCGATTAAATCCTTCCTTTAAACGGGCTTGCTCTTTTTTAGTCGATTTGCCCGCTCGATCAATAATCGTTCGATACGAGCCAATCACTTCACGTACATAAGAGGCCTTTTTCATGCGCCCTTCTACTTTAAAAGAAGCAACACCTGCTGCCATGAGTTCACTCATATACTCGCTATAATTTAAATCCTTAGGACTCATAATATACGCTTCATCAGCGCCATTAATAGTTTGGCCTTTGCCATCTAATAATTCATAAGGCAATCGACATGGCTGAGCACAAGCGCCTCGATTACCACTGCGACCACCGATGAAACTACTCATCAAACATTGCCCAGAATAACATACGCAAAGAGCACCGTGAACAAAAACCTCAATCTCTGCCTTAGCTTCTTTACAAATATGCTGAATCTCAGCCAAACTCATTTCACGAGCCAATACAACTCGGGTAAAGCCCATTCGCTCTAAAAAACGGACCGTTCCCAAATTAGTGGCAGTCAACTGTGTACTCGCATGTAAATGTAACTTTGGTGCCACCTGCTTCGCTAACTGCGCTACCGCTAAATCTTGCACAATAATAGCATCTACCTGAATTCGTTCTAACTCCTGCAAATAGGCTTTTAAATCAGCTAATTCTGTGTCGCCAACTAAAATATTTACAGTTACAAATACAGATACATTTAACAAATGTGCTAACCGTACGGCCTCTTCTAATTCCGCTATATCAAAATTAGCTGCATTAGCCCTAGCATTGAATACTTTACCACCTAAGTAAATAGCATCAGCGCCAGCTTCTAAAGCGGCTAAAAAATTCTCCGACGTTCCTGCCGGTGCTAATAATTCCATGAGACCCTCCTTAAGGGTGATTAAACTGTATGTACACTCAAATTATATCACATTCGACAATATCACTGGCACAAAAAAAGGACAAAGAAATCTATCTCTTTATCCTTATTACTTCATATATTATAGCATGAATTACCTATCTCTACCATAAAGCTACTAGGCTTCAAAAAACGTTTCAAAGGTTGAATTATAGGACAACATATATTAACAAAATAAACCTAACGTAAAAAGTACCTGAAATACTCTTTTACATTAGGTTTATCTTTCATTGTAATTTATAATTTTACGTTAACTTACCGCAATTTACAACCGATTTCATTCAACGCTTCAATAATTTCATCAATATTAGGTTGAATGTCTTCATCAGTCAACGTTCCTTCATTACTGCGGAAGGATAAGTTATAGGCTAAGCTACGATGGCCCGCTTCAATATGTTCCCCTTCATATACGTCAAAAATGAATGTCCGCTCTAAATGTTCACCACCATGCTGGTAAATAAGACGTATAATATCTTGAGACGTAATTTCTTTTGGTGCCACAATAGCAAGGTCACGACTTGTACCAGGGAATTTACTAATCTCTTTGTACTGTAAATGTCCTTTTGGAATATTAAGAATAGCACTTACATCAATATCAAAGATATAAGCTTTACCAGGTAAGTCATAGGCTTTCATTACTTGCGGGTGTAATTCACCAAAAGTAGCAATTACAGTGCCATCTACTACATATTGAGCACTTACGCCTGGATGTAAATATGGTTCTGTAGAGCGCTCTATAGTCGCTTCAAAACGACTATCCGCTAACATGCGTTCTAATACACCTTTTACATCATAAAAATCGGTATCCCGTTGCGCTTCTTCCCATTGTACTTCATTCGTTTTACCCATCATAAGGCCCGTTACACGATAACTTTCTGTTGGTAGTTCCGTAATTGGTAAGCTCTTCGGTTGATATACAGCACCACTTTCAAAAATCCAAAGATCCTGATTTTTCTGTGCAATATTACGAGCTGCTACATCCAAAATACTTGGAATCAAGGTTGTGCGCATAACTGGGAAATCTTCTGTAATTGGATTCATGATTGGCACCGCTTGATAGCGACTATCCGTTTCAGGCAGCAATAATTTTTTCAAACTATCTGGATGCATGAAGCTAAATGTAATCACTTCACTAAGGCCACGATCAACTAAACTATTGCGAATGGCTTTGAATAACAATTTCTTGTCACTCATAGTACCACTGTTAAGATTGGCCCAAGGTGTACGATTTGGAATATTATCATAACCATAAATACGCGCTACTTCTTCCGCAATATCTGGCATAACCGTTACATCACCACGCCAAGATGGCACGCCAACAGTCACTACACCATTAGCTTCTTCCCATTGGAAAGATAAAGTAGTTAAAATTTCCTTCATGCGATTAGCTTCAATTTGGGTGCCCAAGTATGCATTAATTGCATCTACAGTAAAGGCAACCGTACCTGTTGTTGCCTTTACTGGATATACATCCACAACACCTTTAGCAACCACTACATCACTCGCTAATTCTTGTAATAATTGGGCTGCTCGATCTAATGCGACTGGTGTATATTCTGCATTGATGCCACGTTCAAAACGACCAGAGGCTTCACTGCGCATACCAAGCGCACGCGCTGTGCGACGAATAGAAGCACCTTTAAATACAGCAGCCTCTAAAATGATAGATGTAGTTTGTTCTGTTACTTCGCTATCTAAGCCACCCATCACACCAGCTACACCAACAGGACCATTAACATCAGCAATAACAAGCATGCCTTCTGCTAATTCACGGTCGGTTCCATCTAATGTAGTAATTGTCTCACCCGCTTTAGCAGGACGTGCCGTTAACTGATGGCCTACCACTTTATCATAATCATAGGCATGCATAGGTTGACCAAGTTCTAACATAACATAATTAGTGACGTCCACTACATTGTTTATTGGTCGAATACCACCATTGCGCAAACGATTTTGTAACCATAATGGAGATGGGCCAACTTTCACATTAGTAACTAGACGAGCCATGAACCGTTGACATAAGTCAGTATCTTCAATCTGAATATCTACACAACCTTCAATGGAATTTCCTGTTTCAGTAACAGTTACTGCAGGCTCTGTATTTCGCTGGTTAGTAAGAACTGCAAATTCACGGCTAAGGCCAACCATGGAGAAACAATCCGCCCGATTTGGGGTTAACTCAAATTCATATACAGTATCATTAAGCATTAAGGCATCACGAATATCCATACCAATAGGAGTACTTTCTGGCAAAATATAAATACCTTCTGCTTCACCAGGCATAACCATATCTTTTGGCACACCTAATTCAGCTACGGAACAGAACATCCCATCGGACACTTCACCACGTAATTTACCTTTTTTAATTTCTGTACCATCAGCCAAACGAGATTTGTGATACGCCACAGGAACGACTTGTCCTACAGCCACATTAGTTGCAGCTGTTACAATTTGTTTTGTGATTTCCTCGCCTGTTTTATCATCTAAACAAGCTACTTTGCACACTTGTAATTTATCTGCATCAGGGTGTTTAGTAATTTCTACGATTTTACCGGTATAAATCTTTTTCAAACCAGGGTCCATATTAATTACATCTTCTACAGGAATCCCTGCTTGCGTTAATACATCGGCTAGTTCCTGAGCCGGTTTTGTTGTGTCTACAGGAACATAGTCCTTCATCCATGTTAAACTAGCTTTCATTGTCTTACCTCCTAGAACTGCTTCAAGAAACGCATATCATTTTCATAGAATAAACGTAAATCACCAATGCCATAGAGTAGCATAGCAATACGTTCCACACCCATACCGAAGGCAAAGCCTTGCACTTCATTAGGATCATAACCATTCATTTCTAATACTCGTGGGTGTACCATACCGCAGCCTAAGATTTCAAGCCAACCAGTGTGTGAGCATACGCGACAGCCTTCACCACCGCACATGCAACAAGAAATATCCACTTCTGCACTTGGTTCTGTAAATGGGAAGAAACTTGTACGGAAACGCACCTTTGTGTCTTCGCCAAACATGTGGCGCAAGAAAATTTCCAAAGTACCTTTTAAATCTGCAAAAGTAATCCCTTTATCCACAACTAAACCTTCTACTTGATGGAATACTGGGGAATGAGTAGCATCATAATCCCAACGATATACTTTACCTGGTGCAATCATACGCACAGGACTATTTGGTTCTTGGCTCTGTAATGTTCGTGCCTGTACTGGCGATGTATGCGTACGCAATAATACAGAATTTGTAATATAGAAAGAATCCTGCATATCACGAGCTGGATGATCGGCTGGTAAATTCAAGCATTCAAAGTTATAGTGATCACTTTCAATTTCAGGCCCTTCAGCGACGGTGTAACCCATTTTCATAAAGAATTGTTCAATCTGTTCATTAACAGCCGTTAAAGGATGTACATGACCTTTACGAGTTACACGACCAGGCAAAGTAATATCAACTTTTTCAGCTTTCAATTTAGCTTCCATTACTTTTGCTTCTAAACTAGCCTGTACTTCGCTAATCATACCTTCTAACTCTTCACGTACGGTATTTACAAGCGCCCCCATGCGTGGACGTTCTTCTGGGGATAATTTACCAAGACCTTTCAATAATGCCGTTACTTCCCCTTTTTTACCTAAATACTTAACGCGCGCCTCTTGTAAAACGTTTAATGCATCAGCACTTTTAATCCGTGCTTCAGCTTCCGCTTTTAAGGCTTTTAACAATTCTTCCATTTGTTACGACCTCCTGCTAACAAAAAAACCTCCGCCCCAGCAAGGGGCGAAGGTATAAATTCGCGGTACCACCCTAATTAGTACTCTAAGACCTTAACGCGGTCACACGATGAATCTACTCTTAGTTCAATCCATGGCTCCAAAAGGAAATGCTCTCCACAGGCTATTTATGAAGCTCCCACCAATACTTCACTCTCTGAAAAATACTCATGTGGCGCCAATTTTGTCATCGCCATATTATCTTATCAATATAAACCTAAGTATACCAAGTCTTACTAGTCCTGTCAAAGGTAATTCTATGTACCTTTTATAAACGCCAAGGTAACTGTGGCAATTCAAAGCCATCAATGACATAAAATGTACCCGAGCTCATATAAACTAACTCACCTAAATCATTGTAAATGCGGCCCGTCGTTACCATTGTATTTTTGCCATTATGCTCTACATTGGCTACAGCCCGCAAACGCTGTCCTGATTTCACAGCTTTAACAAAGTTCCCCTTCATTTCTAAGGTAACAACTCGCTTCCCCAAAGTGAAACAAGCTACGCCCATAACAGTATCAGCTAAACTCATGTATACACCACCATGAATATTGCCAATAAAATTACCATGTTTTACAGCATCGCTCAAAAAAGTCATTTCCAAATGACCAGGGTCACCACCAGTGACACGTACATATTGTGACCAATCAAAAGTATGTTCATGACACATGTGATCAAAAAAATCGACTAAGGTACGCATTTCTTTTTGCTTACTCATAACCTATCCTTTCATAAAATAAGCGTAGCCACGAATTGTAACTACGCTTATGTGATTACATCTAACTAGCCATTGCTTACTGTTTAATAAACAATTAACCTCAAGCTATATAATCATTATACCTATTCATAATGTAAGGCGTCAATTGGATTTAATTTAGCCGCTTTGCGGGCAGGATATAAGCCAAAGACAAGACCAATAACCATGGAGAAACCAAAGGATAATAAAATTGGTCCCATAGATACAACCGTTTGCATACCTGTCAATGCACTAATTAATTGTGCCGAGCCTATGCCCACAACAATCCCAATAGCACCACCAACAAGGCTGATTACCACCGCTTCAATAAGGAACTGCATAACAATGACACGATAAGTAGCTCCTAACGCTTTACGAACACCAATTTCACGAGTACGTTCTGTCACAGATACGAGCATAATATTCATAATGCCAATCCCCCCAACTAATAAGGAGATAGCTGCCACAGAACCTAAGAACAAGGTCATTGTCGCTGTTGTTTGCTCTACAGTTTCCATGATAGTTGCCATATTACGCACATTAAAATCATCTAATTCTGGATTTTTAACATTATGACGAACTCGTAAAATATTTTCTACGTCAGATTGTAAGCGGTCAAGGTCAGCCCCTTCTTTAGCTTTAATATAAATCATCCGCAAATAGTCGACCCCTTGAAGCCGCTCCATGCCAGTAGTATATGGAATGTATATAATATCGTCTTGGTCATTCCCAAAACTACCTGACCCTTTTGCTTCTAAAACACCAATAACTTTGTACGGATTATTTTTAATACGAATATCTTTACCTACAGGGTCTTCCGCACCAAACAAATTAGTTGCTACAGTGCTACCAATAACGGCAACACGTTCCCGTCGATCAACTTGAGTGGCCGTAATAAAACGTCCTGATTTTACCGTCCAATTATTAATATATTGAAAATCAGAATTAACCCCAGTTACAGATGTGGTCCAGTTTTTATTGGTGTAAATCACAATATAAGATGAACCAGAAGATACTGGTGAAGCCATTTCAATATCATCAAGATGTGAAATCGTTGTATAGTCTTCCATCTTGATTGTTTTTTGTGAATCTGCCGTTGGTCGTACCCCCGGTGTTCGTGGCGCTCCTGGATACACCATTAACAAATTACTACCTAAACTGGATATAGAGTCCTGAATCTGACTACGTACCCCATAACCAATCGATACTAAGGCAATAACAGCTGCTACCCCAATAATAATCCCTAACATAGTCAACAAAGAACGCATCTTATTGGCTACTAAGGAGGCCCAGGCCATTAAAAAGCCCTCTTTATACATGGGCAGCACCTCCTTTACGTAGTAATCCTGCCATATTAGGATTTACTGTATCTTCAACAATATTGCCATCTCGCAATACAATATTACGACTTGCATAGGTAGCAATATCTGGTTCATGGGTAACCAAAATAATAGTACGCCCTTCTTTATATAAGTTGGTGAAAATATCCATTACATCAACACTAGACTTAGAATCCAAATTACCAGTTGGCTCATCAGCCATAATAATGGATGGATTATTGGCTAAAGCACGAGCAATAGCAACACGCTGTCTTTGTCCGCCGGATAATTCAGCTGGCACATGATCAAGTCGTTCACCTAAGCCTAAAGAGTCTAATAACTCTGCCGCACGCTCATTGCGTTCTTTCTTAGCCACACCAGCATATACCATAGGTAACGCTACATTTTCTTGGGCCGTCAATTTAGGCAATAAATTAAAGCTCTGAAACACGAAACCAATCCGTTTATTACGAACAAAGGCCAACTCATCATCACTCAAATTGGCTACTTCCTCGCCATCTAGTTTGTAAGAACCAGACGTCGGTCTATCTAAACAACCTAAAATGTTCATAAATGTGGATTTACCGGACCCTGATGGCCCCATAATGGATGTAAACTCACCTTCATAAATATTAAGGTCGATCCCATGCAATACAGGTACTACCAACTTGCCATTCACATATGTTTTAGTAATACCTTCTAATGAAATTACTGCGTCTCTCATATATATCCCTCCTAGAACATAGGGCCGCCAGAGCTAGCCTTTTTTGTTGCAGAAGAGCCTACATCACCACTGACTACAATTTCATCGCCTTCATTTAAGCCTTTAGAGATTTCAATCGTCGTTTCACCAGTAATACCGGTTGTCACACTAGTCCGTTCTGGTTTACCATTGCGAATTACATACACATATTCGCCTACTTTATCTGTACGAACAGCGGCTAATGGCACGACTAATACATTACTACGTTCATCACCATAAATAGTGGCACGAGCTGTCATAGTAGGGAAGAAATTCCCCGCATCAGCTTCTGAAATAGCTACTTTCACTGTATAATACACTACACTACTCGAGGTAGTACCCATATTACCTTTAGTACCTAAAGCAATATCACTTACATAACCTGTAAAGGTTTTACCAGGATGCGCATCAACAGTAAAATCAACACGAGCTCCTTTTTTTACACTGCCAATATCAGTTTCATCCACAGTAAGATAGATTTCAAGATTACTTAAATCAGCTACCGTAGCAATAATCATCTGTGTAGAAATACCTGTACTAATCGTTTGCCCTGCTTTTAGTGGTGTACCAATTACAGTCCCATCCATAGGCGAAGTAATGGTTGTATCATCCAAATTAGCTATTGCTCTATCATATGCCGCTTGTGCTTTTTGATAATTCATCAATGCTGTATCATACGTCTGTTGTGGAATAGCCCCTTGTGCTACCAAGGTTTTATAACGGTCTAAATCAGCCGCTGTATTTTCTAAAGAGGCTCTCGCGTCATCAGCGGTAGCTTGTAATTGACGCGCATCAATTGTTGCAATAATTTGACCTTGCGTAACATGATCATTCTCTTTTACAGATACACTTTCTAACGTACCTGCTACGTTCGTAGAAATATCGACATAGTTTTTAGGGTTAATTGTCCCTGTAGAGGTAATTACTGATGAAATATTCCCTCGCTCTACTTTACCCGTTGTATAGGCCGTAGTTTCACTAGTGTCTTTAGACTTAAACCAATACAATCCCCCTAACACTATAACCAAAATAGCTATGAGGATCCCCCAAAATTTACGTGTTCGCCACATCTTATAAACTCCTTTGCTTCTGACGATATACCTGGAAACTTTAGCTTATCTTGAAAAGACTTTGTATCCTGCTGCACCTAAAATCCCCAATGTATACTTACTATATATAAGTCCTAACTGAAGTAAAGCCCTCCTCAAACAACATGAAGAAGGCCATACATCTATATGTATCTATATGGTTATTATAAATTTTTACTGTGAGTTCTTCATGAATCTAAAGCGTATTTAACCACTATATTCACAATTCACTAAAAATTATTTATATTAGCGAGCTAACACAGAAATCAATTCATATTCTTCATCGCTAATTGGATAACGTCTCCGTTGTGCCTCTTCATAGGGTATAGCTTCAATCACAGCCCCAGTTAATCCTATTAAACAATTATAAGTACCAACCTTTAAGGCATCAATAGCACGTTCACTCATTAAGGCCGCCATACTAGCATCTCGTGCTGACGGTGAACCACCACGTTGTAAATAGCCCAATACAGTAACACTAGGGGAAATCTGTAATACTTTGTTAATATATGCGTATACTTCAAAACTATGATACGCCCCTTCTGCTACCATAATAATACTATTTGTTTTGCCGGAGGCATGAGAATCACGAAGATGATTACATACAGTATCTAAGCTCATAGGCTTTTCAGGAATAAGCACCAGTTCAGCCCCACAGGCAAGGCCGGCACGCACTGCTAAGTGTCCGGCATGACGCCCCATTACTTCTACAATAGCTACACGGTCATGAGCCGTCGTAGTATCACGAATCTTACTAACTGCATCTACCACTGTATTTAGGGCTGTATCAAAGCCAATCGTATACTCTGTACCACACATATCATTATCAATAGTACCTGGAATCGTAATAGTCGGAATTCCTTGCTCAGCTAATGCCATGGCCCCCGCCATAGAACCATCACCACCAATAACGACTAAAGCATCGATGGCGTGTTCACGCAATATCTGTGCCGCTTTTTGCTGTTGCGCTAATTCTGAAAACTCAACGCAACGAGCCGTCTTTAGCATTGTACCACCTTTATTAACAATAGCCCCTACATCTCGACGATCTAATAGCTGAAAATCCCCTTTCAAGAGGCCTTCATACCCTCGATTAATGCCATATACTTCAAAGCCTTCATAAATCCCCTTACGCACTAATGCACGCACAGCTGCATTCATGCCCGGTGCATCACCGCCGCTCGTCAGAATTGCTATTTTTTTCATGTTCCTTTACCCCCGTATAAGGGCGACGTTTTTTAAACATAACGCCCTCCCGTGCTAATATATCATGAATTAATTCAATCAAATTTTCGGTACGGCCGTAGGTCGTATCAATGACACAGTCACACTTCTTATATACTGGCTTCCAACGTTGCATCATAGTTTCTACAAAACCCGGCACATCAGAATAATCCATAGTTGGTCGTTTACCAATACGACGATTCACACGCTTAACAATACGATATTCTGCAGCACGAATGCCAATAATATACGCATACCGCTGTAAATAACGAACCGTACGTACATCTAAGGGGAAATTACCGCCTACCGAAATGACCGACTCATGATACATACACACTTTTTTAAGTATTTCTCGCTCCGCATGGCGGAACATCTTCTCGCCTAATTTCTCGTAAATATCAGCAATAGGTAAATTATAGCGACGCTCTAACAATCGATCAGTATCCACAAATTGCCAACCCTTTGCCTCTGCTAGATTGCGCCCTAAGTGGCTTTTGCCGCTCCCCATAGTGCCAATTAATATTATATTTCGCTTCATCACGTAATCCCGCCTAATTTTTATTCTCATAGTTCACCTATGATAGTACTTTGTTTCTATTCTACTACATAATTTTTTAAAATTCAAAATTAACTCGCCATATACTAAGAGTTAAAATTAGCCTATTTACGCTATTTTCCTAACTTATTATTCAACACATGCGTTACTCTAATACATGCTATTTCTGTAGTACTTACTAGTTCTTTAAGCCCTAACAAAAGATAAACTAAGGAAACTATAAAACTCAATATATACAAAATAACCGCATATACAAAATAACCGCTTACTTTGGTAAGCGGTTATTTTTCTTGTTTAAGAAACTTTTTTTCTTCAAATGCAATGCTAACAATTTCTATATCTAATTCTTCTTTTGCCATATTTATCATATTTTATGTATATTTTTTGTCATATTTTTTATATATTCTAAAATCACAATTAGATTATCAATATCTCATCGCCCATATACTATAACATTCTGCTGGACACAGTAAATAAAATATGTAACTGACCATTTTCTTTTTTCAATTCCTGTGGCTTAATTTCAAGCGTTGGATGGGCTTCTGTCAATTCAGTAGCAAAAGTAAAATAGTCCTGCAATGCTCCATTTACTTCTATATTCAACTGATTACCCCGTTTCGTCTCTTGTTCTTCCATCGCTATAATTGTCAAAGCTTTACTCCCGATTATTTGCATAATTACATCTTTTAAATGACTTCCTTCTGAAATCTCATTATCAGTTGACGTAATTAGTTCATAGGCCGGACTTGCTACTACTACTGAATCTCCTTCATTTTGCAAAGACTGTTCTTCTTGAGCGGCCACCAACATTGCTTGTTCACTATGAAACCAAAAAGCAAGCACAGCACCTAGGATTGTAATAAAGCAATAACTACTTATTAGTTTTATTATCAGCTTTCTTGGAATCGTCATTCTTGCCATAGCGTCCTGATAACTGAAACGTATGAACTTTACGAGTTGCATCAATGCCTTGCTTCTCATTAATTGTCACTCCCCTTAATACACTCTTTAATTTTTGACTATATGCCAATACGACTTCTGGAGTTGTACTAATACCTGCAATAGTAAATCCTGTATCCGTAAATGTAATCGTATCTAAAACTATGTGAGAGTTAGCACAATCTACCATATGCACTAACATACTTGCTTCTGTAGTATGACTTAAATCCTTCGCCATTAAACGTTTAAGACGTGCATTATATGAAGTTACAGCTTCGTGATTAGATTGACCCATTTCAACTAATTTTTGTGTACTAGCCTCAAGTTCACAATTTCCCATATACCAATAAAAAACTAAACTCCAACAAATTATCGGCAATAATAACAGAAATACTATTCCTCCTATTAACCGACTTTTATGTAGTTTACATATATATTCTAATCTCATAGACCATGTCATAAAATTCATACAATGCTTAACTACCTTTCTAATGCCCTTAACGATCTTCCAGAACCATGCCTTTATATACAGCTATTATCACTTCCCATAATAAAAAAGCTACCTTTTTGCCCCTATACCACCTCGATAAGCAAGACCTAAGGCCATATCCCATAATACTGGTTTTGCAATAGCTCTAGTCTGTTTACTAGCTACTGTATTTAACATAAGGTCCTCTTCAAAAGGAATCGGCGTCAAACGTCCATATTTTTCATATATAAGCTCCCACTGCAAAGGTTCAACTGTTTCCTCCCTTGCTGCCATCTCTTTTTCCATCGGATTTATCTCACCTAACTCTAGTCTGGACGAATTTGTCATACCCCTGTTCAGTTCAGGGTAATCCACAGTCGTTTCAATTTTCATCGGTTTATAATCATCTTCATAGATTTGAACGCCTGCAATTCCCTGTATACCATAGCTATAGAAATCTACTTCCATTTCATCTAAAGCAGAGATTATAGCCTGCATATCAAGGGAGACTAAATAGGTACTCATACAAAGACCATTATACCAACCAGTAAATTCAATTGCATTTTCACTTACAATGCCTATAACAGCACCATTCTTTTCTACAAAACGACGAGTTAATGGAGCTGGTGCCGCATCAATAATCTTCAAATTGCCACCACCTTTTAATGCGCCTGTGGCTAAATCTGTAATATGTTGCTTTTGAAGTGCTACTACGTAGAGTAATTGCTGTTCTGCTGCGTCCACAGCCTCTGGGGGCATATCCTCTAAAACAAAATCATAATAATAAGAATCTTCTGGCCAAGTAACAAATTCAGGTACTGTCCAACGCAACATTTCAGCAACTTCAATTCGTGGTAATCGAGGCAAGATCATAATCTTATCTTGTCGTTCTCCCAATGCTACAATCCCCATTGCTACGCCTTCCAAAGAATATGTCTTAATTAGCCGTTTACAATCTTCAAACAAACTGCCTTGTCGTTCTACTACAATACTATCATTAACCACCTCACCATTTTTTGTCTGCTCCATCTTAATGGCAACCATTTGCGTAATACCTATAGCGATGCCAATAAATTCTGATTTCATATTATTTTCTGTATCCCTTCCACACTTATTGAATCCGTGAAACTCGCTCCACAATCACCGTCTTCTTATCCCCTACACCATACGTATTCTCCTTATGTGAAGCGCCCCCTCTATCTTCTAAGGATTTATTTTCTTCTCTAAATACTACATAGTATCTCACTTGTTGTCCCGTTAATTTATTACGATATGCGACTCTAAAATCCCCTTTTTCGTTAAAGGGACTAGGTGGTGTCAAAATATAAGTAACAACACTTTGTTCAGACTGCTCATATATTACTTCACGCCCCGTAGGCATAGTTATTCCTTGCTCACTATAAGTCCGTAGCAAACAGCCAATGATACCTTCCGCATAATAATTCATGGCAGTTAAGCCCACTTCATCATGAGTCATACTCACTACTATATGCATAGTCGTACTAATAGCGCTCCAAAATAATAATAAAATAGTCCCTAAAATTAAAGCTATATATGTAAAAAATCCACGTTCATTCACATGTAAATCACAGCCTAAGTATTTCATAAGGCTACATCCATCCCGTTTCTAAACTACCCATTCACCAAAATATAATCTTAAAAGTTCCCCTTTGAAAAGCCAAAATAAAATATATTAGGATATATGACAACATCAGTAATTTGCTCATAATCACTACCTCTAATAGCATTAGCACGCCCATCTACACGAGTTCGCCAACTCATTCGAATAGGTCCTTTTTTCATAAGTTGAGAAAAAGGGGGCATTCCTTTTATGGGTGCCACAATCAATTCACCCCATTGTGGGCTTAAGGAAGATGATGAAATAGCTTGTGCCTGACCATCACTCAAAATACGACTAGCTTCACCACCAACAATGCCATATTGTCTAAAACCATCTTGCAATACATAATTGCCCGTACGACTTACCGTCATTTGTTTTGGACTTTGCTTCGTATAATTAGCAATTGTCAAACGAGTTGTTGTTGCATCTAAATATACTTCATTACTAATTTGCCATTGTTGCCACCATTTTACTGATGTTCCCATAAGACTTAGTAACGCTAATAAAGCCATACAAATAATAGTAGAACTTATAAGTAACTCAGCTAATAAAAAACCGCTAGCACGGTTCCCATAATATCGTGCATGACGATTTATTCTAATCAGAAATCCCTTCCCAGATATATGTTTTGAAATGAACCAATTCCTGTTGTTCATAATATCCTATAACCTCTAATTCTTTAACCTCCATATCATGCGCTGTCGTACTATGAACTGTACGTTCCAATCTATAAGGAACTTCTACCTTTGGTATACGCCCTAATATGCCCGTATGTTGATAATTATATTTTCCCTCTTCCATAGCTGTTATAGCTACTTGAATCAATTGTTGTTGTATATTAGCTTTACGCCATTGCATTATCAAAGATCCCATCAATGCAGTAATTGTTAAAATAAATAATACTGTAATTACAGTACCGCCTAAGGCTTCGGCATAGAGATAACCGGCTCTATAATCTGCTCTATGATCTTCTTTATGATCTACTTTGCGCCTATCCAATTTGCTAAATAATCCCCTAATACACTGCACCGTCATAGTTAAAAACTCCCCTCCACCCATCTAATACGAGGTGTTTGCTGTGAAAAAATAAATTTACGATATAAGTGCAATGGATAATCATAAAGTTCATAACTAAATACATCATTTTGACCATCATAACTACCTAAGTATACCGCTTGCTGTGATCTTGAATTATTAACAAGTTTCATAGTATTCGGTAAATGTATATACTGCGTCCCCCAAAGTTCGCCATATAAATTACTACTATATTCATCTGGCCTAATATACATTGTATTTACTGGACTTATTATAGCCCCTGTACTGCCATTAAAAGATATAAACTGCATTCGTTTTAATGTATAGTAAAACTGTCGACTCACCTCATCAAAGCGCCTTGTCTCACTCAAGTTAGGAGATAAAGCTAAATGAGCCATACTAAGTAATAAACCGAGCAGTGTTAAGTAAATTAATACTTCAACTAATAAAAAGCCTTGTTGAGATTGTTTAAATGCAGTATATTTATGGCCTATCTTTTTTCTTCTAGTTAGTAAATCAATATCTGGCCACCTCCCTGCTCCCAAATATACAAACACCAGGTAGCCATACATAAAAAAGGACCAAAGGGTAGTACATATAGTTTTTTTCTAGTTAATAGCCAATACATAAGAAGCCAACAAGTACCACTAACAAAAGCCAATACTATTGCATACCAAAGAGCTACTGATGATAACCATAAAGCAAATGTACTGCACCATTTTATATCACCTAATCCTAACCCTTCATTTGATACTTTTCGAAGTAAGAATCCACCTAACCAAACTAAGGCTGCTGAAATTATTACACTCTTCCAAGCTCCATTTATTAGCCATATTCGACCTAACCCACTTATAGACAATAAAATAGCACCTTCATCAGGAAGAATCAGATACTGCTTGTCGATGGTAGCGCCTATAAAAAGAGTAACTCCGAAGATTATGGTTAAAAATAACTCACTTAGAGAGTTCATAAAATATGCACCACTTAATCCAACTAGTAAACCTATACATACGCAAAGTAGATAAAACTTATCAGAACGCCGTTCTCGTCCTACAATAAACTCCCTTAAGAGATAGAAACTACCTATACCTGCTAATAGGCCACATATACTGCCAATACTAATTTGAAACCACATATACTAACCACAACGTCCCTTTTATACAATAACAGGCCTTCTTAAAACCTATAAATATTTATAAATAAATATAACCATACATTTAATAAATGAATATAAATAACCATATATTCTAAATCTACATATTCTAAATCTATATGTTTTAATTATTTAATAATATTCTTTAATTAGTTTCACTAGCACTATCCGAAGCTGTTACTACAATATGGCTACCAGCTCCGCCTCCATTGCTTTCAGAAGTAACTGTATATTCACCACCTTTAGGTGTTTTAACCGCTTCAGATAAATAACCAGCTTTATATAAATCATCTACCGATGGTACTTGATTAGTTGATTTATCTACCATATAAAGCTGAGCTGCATTAGCAATCGTTTGTGTATCAGCTTTGATTTTAGCATCTCGAGCCTTATCACCAGCCGATAAAAATTGTGGCATTGCAACTACTGCTAAAATTGCAATAATAGCAACTACTACCATTAATTCAACTAATGTAAAACCACCTTGCTTCTTGCGCTTCATTTGTATAGCTTTACGATACGCCATCACCCATTGTTTCACACGTTCTGTAATTGACATCATAGATATTGTTCCCATAACTAACAATCCTTTCTAAACCTAATATTTTTATACATTTTGCATTGCTGTTACAGCATTAAACATTGGTAACATAACAGCAATCACTAAAATAGCTACCCCTATCCCCATAAGAGATACCATGATAGGTTCTAACATTTGTTGCAGTTTATTCATATAGCGATTAGTCAATTGTTCATAATACGTAGCGCCATGATGTAACATGTCGCCCATATCCCCCGTTTCTTCCCCAATCATCACTAACTCCCATAGAAATTCATTACCTAGCTTAACTTCTTTCAAAGATTCCCCCAATGTACGACCATGACTAATTTCTTCACATACCCTATGCTGTAATTGTTCTGCATACGGATTTCCCCAAAGTGAGCCTGTTAAGTTGAGCATTTCTGTAATCGTCAAACCGCTATCTAGTAAAATAGCCCATACCTTTGTAAGCCTAGCTAAATAAAAACAATCAAACCATTCGTGGCCACTACCACATTGCCAAAACTTTCGTAATATTTTAAAACGAAACTTCGATTGTTGCCAGAGCCACCATATAAAAGTCCCTACACTTAATAACAATGCACTGCAAAGCCCTGCATGAAGCGTAACAAAATCACCAAAACTAAATAGTAATTTTGTCAACCACGGTAATGGTACTTGCATGGACATAAACACTTTTTTAAAGGCCGGTAAAATAAAACCTACAGCTACGCCAATAAACAGCAACATTAGGCCTAGTAAAAACAAAGGATATGCTGCTGCACTACTAATTTGGCGTTGCCAAACCATTTGTTTCTCATAATACCCTTTAATCTGTCCAAAGCTATTGCCTAAAGTTCCTGCCGCTTCACCAGCTTGTAATAAAGCACAACCTATGGTAGGAAATCCTAACTGTCCCAATACTTCGGATAATACATGCCCCCGCTGAACCGCTTCATTAATAGCCTTATAAGGAATTCGCTTTGTCGGCTTATCACTCAAAAATTGCATAACACGACGTATAGAAATCCCCGCTTCTAATAAAAGTGACATGCGATAAGAAAACTCTACAATATCCTTATAAGCCCACTTTTTATTCCCTGTCTTCGTTTCCTTAGCAATATGCAATGATAAAATCTGAAAACCTCTATGTCGCAACTTTTGCACGACTTCTTCACTAGCTTCTGCCCACATGGTATCTTCTTGTATCACCCCCTTTGCATCGAAGGCGCGATAACTATAGCATTTCATAACTCTGTTCCAATACCTCCTTAAATTCAGGACGAGAACCCCACTCTTTTTCAAGCGCTGCCACTGCCATTTCCATCGTTTGCATCGGCGGCTGCGTTTCTTGAATAGAAACAATTTGAGGCTCCTTGCGTTGCCTGATTAAATTGGCTACTGCTGGCGTATTCAATAAAATATCCCGCGCCACAATAAATTGATTGTCTATGCGAATTAAACGTTGACACAATACGGCACGCAAGACTTGCGATAACTGAGCACGCACCTCTTCTTGTTGTTCCGCTGAAAATACAGATATCATTCGATTAATAGCCATAACAGCCCGCTGCGTATGCAAAGTAGCAAAAACTAAATGCCCTGTTTCAGCTGCATGCAAAGCGGCCTCCAATGTTTCTCTATCCCGCAATTCCCCAATCATAATCACATCTGGATCTTCCCGAAGTGCATCACGCACACCCTCTGCCATAGAATCCATATCTTGCCCTAACTGTCGCTGATGAATTAAACTTCCTTTATTTTGAAACGTAAATTCAATAGGATCTTCTAGTGTAATAATATGTTTATGAGCTTCCTCATTAATACACGCCAAACAAGACGCTAATGTATAGCTTTTGCCAGAGCCTGTAGCCCCTGTAATGAGAACTAACCCTTCTTGTAATTTCACTATATGATGCAATAATTTACCTGCTTCGCCTTTAGGTAAAGCTAAAGATTGATTATATAAAATACGCAAAGTACCACACATTGTCTGTTGTGATTTATATAAATGAACGCGAATACGAACTGTTTGAAAGGTAAAAGCACTATCTTTTGATTTAGATTTCATCAACCCCTTATCACTCATTAAGTCATCTTCATTCTTTAGCTCCCCCCGTTCACAAGCAAACTGAATCTCATCAAATACACAACTCGAAACACTACTATTTTCACCTACTTGTAGGTCACGACCTAATCGAAAATAAGGCTCTTTTCCCGTTTCCAAATGAATATCGGTAGCCCCTATGGCTATAGCCTTATTTAATAATTCAACTAACTTCATCCGCTCATCCCTTACTATCCGTATGCTCTGCTTATTCACAACATTCTATGTATTTGTAATTTTCTACTACTCACAATATTTAACTTATTCACACTGAAAGAATTCGTATCTAACTATATGTCTATACAAATTCCACTTTGAAGAATGGCTTGTTGCGTAGTTAAGCCCTGTTGTACAACAGTCTTAGCTGATGTTTGTAATGTTGGTTTTACATATCTTGCTAAAGTGTCTGTATTCCAACTACTTAAATGAGCTGGTACCGACCATAATTCATATAAAGCTAAACGTCCATGAGTGCCCGTGGTAGTAACTCGGCGTACCAACCGCTGAGCTAAAGCCCCTAATAAAGTTGCCTTTAATAAATAATCTTCAACACCCATATCTAGCAAACGTTCCCGCACACCAAGCGCAGTATTCGTATGAATAGTCGCCAATACACGATGACCCGTAAGAGCCGCTTGAACAGCCAATTCTGCTGTTTCTGTATCACGAATTTCACCAACCATAATCGTATCCGGATCTTGTCGCAATACAGCCCGCAAAGCTCTAGGAAATGTCAACCCAGCTTTAGGATTAATCTGTACTTGAATAGCCCCAGGAATATCTGCTTCTACAGGATTTTCTAAGGAAATAACATTCTCAGCCTTAGTATCCAATAATCTGAGCAATGCATATAAAGTACTCGTTTTACCCGATCCAGTAGGACCCGAAATCAAAAACAAACCATACGGCCGTTGTAAAATTTCTCCAACAGCTTCTCGCACCTCTGCTGACATGCCTAATTCAGCTAAACTTTTATAACAATTTTCATTCCCTACAATACGACATACAATCGTTTCGCCATAAATTGCCGGCAACGAAGACACTCTAAGCAACACTTCCTTAGCAGATACTATTTTAGAATTATTGGTAGCACCTCCCACTTTCTCCACATCTACACTAGTAAGACTTCTCGATTTATCTACAATGGATGAATCATGCCAACACCAACGACCATCTTGAGGCAAACGCTTTTCACTAATATCTAGGCCACTTAAAATTTTAATACGATTTATAACTTGTTCCGCTTCACGACCAGTTATAGTTCGATACGCTTCCAATACTCCATCAATACGAAAACGAATTAAAATCCCCTCTTTTACCGCATCAAAATGAATATCACTAGCTTTCGCTACCATTGCCTCATGAATAATTGCATCTAGCTCAAATTCTACTTGAAACATAAAAATAACAACACCGCCCTATCATCTACCAAAATATCTTTCAACTCTATAAAAGCAACTTACAACTCAACCTATTTCAAATATCATACATACACCTTTAAAAATCACTGCTAACGAAGAATTCTCGAAAAAATTTTTAACTCCTGCCAAATTACACTAATGGTATGAACTCGCACTGACAGTGTGAATAAAAAATAGCCAATAAAAAACTAGACTGAAATATTGACTAAGCCAACATTTCAGTCTAGTTTTTAAAATACACATGTTATATTCTTCTATTCTCTTAATTATTTAAAATAGCATTTTATCTAACATTATAAATTGAGAAGTTACACTACCGCCAGGAAATACGGCCAAATAAAGTGCTTACTACTTACCTTACTTATACTAACTCAATTAAAATAAATTCCACCAAACCACCATGTAAAAGCTCGGAAAATATACCACAGAATAAATGCAATATTTAATATGTACATCCATATAAAAAATAAAATTCGAACCTTTCTAGAATAATTTCTCCATAACATATTAATTTTATAATAGTATGTAAATATAGAAAGTGAAAGCCCTAACAATATAGCAAGTCCCAATTCAAACCCAATATTAGCTACAATAGGAGATAGAAAAGATATTGCAACAAATAATATGCCTAAAGGTAGAAATAAATAAATTTGCCATATATTTCTATTAATATGTTTTCTTTTACCATAACGAAACCCATAAAATAAGAAAAAACATACAGCTCCAATTATTATGCCACCAGGGTTCACTTTTAATTCTCCTTTATTTAAAATACGTTCCCGTTCATTTTATTAACTCCAATATATATGGAATTAAATCTTCCCCTAAAGTACAAAAATACAAAAAATAATACTGACACACCATAATATAAAAAAGGAAAGGAATTAATCTTAACTATACCATATGTGCAAATATAATAAATCAAAATCAATGAAAATATATTGTAGGATAGAATCAAAAAAGAAAAATATAACTTTAAAATCAATATGATCATTTTCTTTCAAAAAATGACTTGCTTTTTTAAATATTTATATAAAAATAAATCTAATTGAACTAAAGAAGCTATCATCAAAAATAACTAGATTAATAATTTATCAGTCATGTTCCTTCCCTCATCTCTCTTTTTTCATATTAAACTTTAAGTAGTAACTATAGTTATAGTTTTGCCTTAGAGAGTTTCACCTATATCCTGAATCATACCAATCTTATCAATGCCATTACTATTACCTATAGTGATAACCTGTTCTACTCTATCACTCTACTGTGAAAATATAAAATAATACCCCAAACTATTTTACGATTATCCACTTATTTTCTTTAATAAACTTTTTTAATTCATTAATTTGTAATACGGTAATCTCATCTCCTGCTTTCACATTATCATTTATAATCATTTGTGGATTAGTATTTACTTGACTTGATATATCTTCTAAATATTTCCAATTATTTAATTTTACTATGCCTCCTGTAAATGGTCCCAATCTTGTATAAAAGGAATCTATAAAATACCAAGTATTATATGCTTCTCTATATATTAAATATGCATCTTTTTCATTACTACTAGCTTCTTTTATTATCAGCACTTTTTTTCGTTCAGAACCAATCGGTGTTTCTTCAATTATTTTATATGCTTTAGCATTTAAAGCTATTACATTATCTTTTTTTTGATTAAAATCTAAAACCATACCATTATTCAATATTTGAATATTATAATTATCAACTTCTACTACCATATCACTACTTTCTTTAAACACTCCTGAATTAATATAAAAGTAAATCAAAAATATAATATTAACCACTATCGAAAGATTTAATATAAACCATAAAACACTATTTCTCTTTAACATCTTATTTATTAACCTCTACAACCATCTCAAACTCTACATATATTTCAATAGGATTGATTGCCCCAGTTCTTTGCCAATCTATTCCAATTACATTAAAAGTATTGAAATTTAAATCCAGTCTTAAATATTACTCCGAGCAAAAAAATTATTATAATGAAATATTACAACCCACTCATTAGTAAATTCATCTTTACCTGTAATCTTATTTTTTTTCATTATTGGTTCTGCTATAAAAAAATATTGATTATTATAAGCACTAAAGTCTTTATATTTTATACCAATTTCACTAATCACCCACCCCATTCGCTCAAACTGTTCAATTAATTCATTTAATATTATATCCGGAGAATCATTAGTATGTACTATAAAGCTTATTTTCTTCTCAATCTGCAAATAACCTTTAACTTTCATTTCACTATGCTCATATTTTTGAACAAACTCTATTTGTTCTGCAGCCTGCTTCAAGAGTTCTACCCTCTGATCAATATAAGAGTGAAAAACAATTTGATACAAGCAGCCCAATAAAAATACGGAAATTAAAACGCCTCCATATATATATCCTAATTTACGAATAAATTTCCTCACTTTACAAATCTCCTTTATCCATTAAAGAATATCCCCATCTGTTGTAAGCCGCGCCCTTCTGCCATACTGGCTTGTAACGCACTCGCTGTATGGCTTTGGTAATATTCATATTTATAAGCTAATGCTAGATACCTAAAAAGCACCTTGAGATTTATATGTATTATTGTGACTCTTCAAATACTCATAGTTATAACGTATTTTATAAGGCATTTCTTCTAATGATTTAAAAATAATGGTATTATATTTATTTTTTATAAGTTCTATTTTATAACTATTTTGATATTCCATCTCATCTAAATATAAATAGATATCATCATTATCATCAGAAAATATAATATAAATTCCCTTTTTATAGGCATAATAAGTTCCATCTTCTTTAAGTAAAGATTGACCTTTATCAATTAACTCTATTTGCTTTTTTTTATCAAAAATACTATTATACTTTTCCATAATAACATATCGATATGTATAATATTCATATTGATGCCATAAAAATAAACCTATTATTTGAAAAAAAGCTATAGAAACTAGAATTAGAATCAAAATGCTTATAACTTTTATACTATTTTTAAATAAATTCTTCATAATACTATATAACTCCATTGAATTTTATTATATATACATATGATTCCAAATATTCTGCGCTTAGAGCTCTGTAATAAGACATCATTTGCCCCTATAGCTTCACTAACGGCCTGAATAGTACCTTTTGTATCATCATTACTCGTAGCCGTAATGGATATTTGACTATCTTTCGAAATGACATTACCAGCAATATATGTTGTCGAATGAAACGATTCCGATTGTGACGAGGTATAGGCGCCCTAAACTAACTGTTAGGCCTGAGCTAGAGCGTTTAACATAATATGTTACATCTGCTGTAATTCTAAAGTCGTCGCTAAAAAATATTCATACCATAAAAATAATGCAAACTTTAAATCCATATAATATTATGATAAAAACTCTTAAAATATGACATATTACATAAAAAAGGCGCCTAATATTTCTGCTAAATTTATTCCAGACCTTTCCTAATTTATAATACCTAATAATTATAGAAATCCATGTCCAACCTAAAAGCCCTGCTCCAAATTCAAATAAAACATCTCCTACATAAGATAATGATAGCAAAGAAGCCATAATAAAAACTATACCTAGTGGCAGAAATAAAATTGTATACCATATTGTTCTATTTATATCTCTTCTATCACCATATCTAGAATAGTAAAAAGATAAAAAACATGAAACAGCCATAAAAAAACCGCCTGGATTTATCATCTTATTACTTACCTACCTTTTCTAAATCAGTTTTAGCTCTTGCCCTAAATGTTATACATTTAAGGTATCTCCTTCACAAAACCAAAAACCAAACTCCCATGACGTGATTAAACGCCCTTCACTAAAACATACAACCTAAGCGAACAGACAATAACATTAACTACAAAGTTTCAAATTTAATATTTTACTCCGAAGTACATACTTATAAGGCAATAAAAAAGAAGATCCCATCTCATCTACTGTACTTACTATTTCAGTGGACGTACGGATACCTTCTATCTCTACTCGCTTTGTCTGGTTTTGTTCATTACAAGCCTCTGCTCGTTGCCGTTCCATTGCTAATTGTTCTTGCTGTACTACATTCAGCATCACTAAATCAGCGGCACTCACTAGTACAATCCCCCATACAGGTGCACTGATAGCCATAACTATGGCCATTTTAACACAAGCCTGTCTCATACTAACACTCCTAGCCTCTCACTTAATCAATATATTTTATACCTATATTCATTCTATTTATGACAATTTTATCTCATATATAAGCGTTTGTCCATCATCATTTTTTCATGTATAAATAAGATATCACTATCTTACAAAAAATATAGCAATTATTTTTGTATCCTTTTAAAATTTAGGAAATAAATAAAAAATATCGTACTACCTTATTTAATATTAAATAAGGTAGTACGATATTTTTACTTCTATTAAATTATGTCATTTCTAAATAAAACAACAATATCCGACTTTTCAAGTAGCCAAAAATTTAACCACTAAATTTATATAGCGCCTTGTCGTTCGGCTATTAATCATAATAGATTGATTAACCTATGCTTGATATACTACTTTACCTTTTTTAATAACAGTTTCTACAATATTCACACCCGTATGGTATGGCAAGAATTTATAGGAAGGATATTGAAGAATCACAATGTCAGCTTGTTTTCCTTCTTCAATAGAACCAATCTGATCCGCCCGTCCTACAGCAGCTGCCCCATTTAGGGTAAGTGCTGTAATCGCTTCTTCCGCGGTCATCCCCATATAAATAACTCCAAGAGCAATCATAAGTGGTACAGAATTTGTAAAACCACTACCTGGATTAAAGTCAGTTGCTAACGCTACGGCACAGCCTGCATCAATCATTTTACGAGCTGGTGCAAATTGTTCTTTTAAACAGAATGCGGTTGTCGGCAATAAAGTTGCCACTGTATCACTGTTCGCTAATGCCTTAACACCTTCATCAGAAGCATGCAATAAGTGATCCGCCGAATGACATCCTAGCTCAGCACCTAATTCAGCACCACCTAAGGTTACAATTTCATCGGCATGAATTTTCAAATCGAACCCCATATTTTTAGCTTGTTGCAAGAATTGACGGCTCTCTTCAATAGAGAATACACCTTTTTCACAGAAAATATCGCAGAATTGAGCTAAATCTTTTTGTTTTACTTCTGGCATTACCTCATCGACTAAGAATTGTAAAAATTCTTGATTCCGCCCTTTAAATTCAGGTGGAATAGAGTGAGCCCCCATAAAGGTACGCACAATTTCAACAGGTTGACGATTTTCAAGCTCTTTCATTACTTCCAACTGGCGAATTTCAGTATCATGGTCCATACCATAACCACTTTTACCTTCTACCGTAGTAATACCAAAGGCCAACATTTTATTTAAAATATCTAAGCTATGATCAATTAATTCCTCAGCCGATGCATTACGAGTAGCCTGCATTGTATTATTAATGCCACCACCACGTTCCATGATTTCCATGTAGGTCATGCCTTCCATGCGCCACAAGAACTCATCAGCACGATATCCACCAAATACAAAATGAGTATGAGAATCTACAAAACCTGGTAAAACTGTTTTTCCAGTAGCATCAATTTGCTTATCTGCTGGTACGCTTGCTTCCCAACTTTGGTCATTACCAATCGCTTTGATACGTCCATCTTCAATAAGTACTGACGTATTTTCATAAATACGAACATCTTTCATAGCAGCACCTTTAAGAGCAGTATGGCCTAATGGGGTTACTACTTGAGATGCATTTTTTATTAGTAATTGTTCTGACATATATCTCTCCTTAAATGGAACAGTAACCACTGCTAGGCCAAACAGGCCTAACAGTGGTTGCTATTATAATAAACTACTTAGTATATAATTTTTCTACCGTGTCTAAATCCTACCGAGCTGTATTTATATATGACTAACGGTATCTACCGAGCATTAATGACTAAGTAGAACGTTAGCTGTTAGAGCTAACATTTTTAGTGTATCACTTAATTGCTACTTTGGCGAGTCGTTATGATAATTGCGAGTCAATCATAACTATTTAATAAGTAGACAATGTAAGCTTAGTCTTTAATCACTTTAGCAGTGGGATATACTTTAGCTACAGCGGCTTTTACTTTTGCATCATCAGCTACAAACGGAATTGTAATATGGCCTACCCCTGCGCGTGTTTTATTAAATTCCACAGCAGTTTCCATAGCATGTTCATTACGAGCCCAAGAACGACGAGCTACACCACCAATTACGTCCCAAGACATAGCGGAACGAATAATTTCATCCACACGATGGCTACCATCAAGCACAAGGCCAAAACCACCATTGATAGCTTTACCAATACCAGTGCCGCCACCATTATGAAGAGCAATCAAACTCATGCCACGAGCTGCGTTACCTGCATATGTTTGAATCGCCATATCAGCCATTACATTAGAACCATCTTTAATATTTGATGTTTCACGGAATGGGGAATCTGTGCCAGATACGTCATGATGGTCACGACCAAGCATAACAGGGCCAATTTCACCTAAACGAACTAATTCATTGAAACGAAGAGCAATGCGTACACGCCCAACTTCATCTTGGTATAAAATACGAGCTTGTGTACCAACAACCATCTTGTTTTCTTCTGCATCACGAATCCAGTTATAATTATCGCGGTCTTGGTAACGACGATCTACTTCAATACATTCCATAGCTGCTTGGTCTGTTTTATGTAAGTCTTCTGGCTTACCACTTAAGCAAACCCAGCGGAATGGACCATACCCATAGTCAAAGAGATGTGGCCCCATAATATCTTCTACATAACTTGGCCAAATGAAGCCATCTTTATCATCAATACCATTTTTAGAAATTTCTTTTACGCCCGCATCATAAACAGCTTTCATAAAGGAATTACCATAGTCAAAGAAGTAAATACCTTTGCCAGTTAACTGTTTTAAAGCTTCAAAATGAGCTTTCAAAGTTTCATCAACTAAACTACGGAATTTAGCTGGATCCTCTGCCAATAAACGAGTCCGTTCTTCAAAGGAAATACCTTGTGGGCAATAACCACCATCATATACATTATGGCAAGATGTTTGGTCAGAAATTAAATCTACATGCACATCATTAGCTGCAATATATTCTAATAGGTCAACAATATTGCCATGGTAAGCATAAGCTTTACCTTCTTTAGCGGCCATAGACTCTTGCGCCATCTTAATAATTTCAGGTAAAGAATCAGATACGCCTGAAATCCAACCTTGATCTAAACGAGTTTTAATACGAGAGTAGTCAACTTCAGCTACAATAGCTACACAATTAGCAATTTCAGCCGCTTTACCTTGTGCACCACTCATACCGCCAAGACCAGATGTAACAAATAATTTGCCACTTAAATCGCCATCTACTGGAATACCAAGTTTCATACGCCCCGCATTTAAAATGGTATTAAAGGTACCGTGTACAATACCTTGTGGGCCAATGTACATCCAGCCACCCGCTGTCATTTGACCGTAGTTAGCAACGCCCATTTCTTCAGCAATTTCCCAATCTTTAAGATTATCAAATAAACCTACCATCATACCATTCGTAATAATTACGCGTGGCGCTTCTGGTTTAGATTTGAATAAGCCTACAGGATGTCCAGAAGCTACAACTAACGTTTGATCTTGAGTTACTTCTTCTAAATAGCGTTTAATTAATAAATATTGCATCCAGTCATGGCAAACGCTACCAGTTTCACCATATGTAACGAGTTCATATGGATATAAAGCAACTTCAAAGTCTAAGTTATTATCAATCATAACTTGGAACGCTTTACCTTCTACACAATTGCCTTTATATTCATCAATTGGTTTACCATATAAACGACCTTCTGGACGGAAACGATATCCATAAATACGTCCTCGTGTAGTCAATTCTTCTAAGAATTCAGGAATCAATTCATCATGATATTCTTCTGGAATATAGCGAAGTGCATTTTTTAATGCCACTTCCGTCTGTTCTGGTGTCAAACGAAAACCACGATCAGGGGCCCGTCGAATCCCTTCTTCAAAGGTTTTCTTTGGCGGTAAGCCTTGAGAAAAATCAAGTTTAATGGTCATAGCGTCTTGTACAATTTTGTTATTCATAGGTCCACCCCTTTTGAAATGACTACAATATTTGCTTACGCATTGTATCGACTATACTGATTACATTTATTGTATACATTACTCATCTGAAAAACGTCTAACACTATTCGATTTATCTTGATTTTTAACATTGATTTTTGTTTATATATATTAACGCCATTAATTCAATTAGACATAATCGTTAGACACATCAAAGAAAGACTTTTATACATAATTATAATCAAAAGCAAACTCTAATTATTTGATTACATTACAGAAGAAAACAGAAAATAAAAAATCAGCCTCTACCCATAGGATAGAAGCCGATTTCTTAACGTCTAAATATTATTTTAGTAACTATTTTATTTAGATAAATATTCATCAATCGCTGTAGCAGCTTGTTTACCCGCACCCATAGCTAAAATTACAGTCGCAGCACCAGTCACTGCATCACCACCAGCAAATACGCCTGGTCGTGAAGTAGCACCTGTACTTTCTTCTGCAATAATACCACCCCACGATTGAGTATCAAGCCCTTTTGTAGTGGAGCGAATCAATGGATTTGGATTAGTTCCCAAAGACATGATAACTGTATCACATGGAATAACAAATTCAGAGCCTGCAACCTCTTGTGGACGACGGCGACCGGATGCATCAGGCTCACCTAATTCCATCTTAATACATTTAACACCTGTTACCCAACCTTTATCATCATGAAGAATTTCAATTGGGTTTGTTAATAAATTAAACTCAACTCCTTCTTCCTTTGCATGATGTACTTCTTCAGCACGAGCTGGAATTTCATCTTCACTACGACGATATACAATCTTAGACTCGGAGCCTAAACGCAACGCTGTCCGCGCAGCGTCCATAGCCACATTACCAGCCCCTACAGTAACACATACTTTGCCAATAGCAATTGGTGTATCATAACTATCATCATAGGATTTCATAAGATTGGCACGCGTTAAAAATTCATTAGCCGATAATACACCATTAGAAGATTCACCAGGGATATGCATAAATTTAGGTAAACCTGCCCCAGAGCCAATGAATACAGCTTTAAAGTTTTCTTTATCCATCAATTCGTCAATAGTCACGGTACGACCAATAATTACATCCGTTTCAAACTTAACGCCTAAATTTTTAATATTTTCTACTTCTTTATTTACAATGCGGTCTTTTGGTAAACGGAACTCAGGGATGCCATAAGCTAATACGCCACCTAATTTATGAAGTGACTCAAATACGGTTACCTCATAGCCCTTCTTAGCTAAATCACCGGCACAACTAAGCCCTGCTGGACCAGAGCCAATAACAGCCACCTTAATACCTTTAGCCGGCTCTTTTTCACCAAAGACTACACCATTTTGAAGATTAGTATCCGCTACAAAGCGCTCCAATTTACCAATCGCAACTGCTTCATTGCGTATACCCATAACACATGCACCTTCGCATTGTTCTTCTTGTGGACATACTCGACCACAAATAGCTGGTAAAGCACTTTGCTGTGCTATAATACGACCCGCTTCTTCAATATTCCCTTGCTTTAAGGCTTGAATAAAGCCTGGAATATTAATATGTACTGGACAAGCTTGTACGCAACGAGGTACTTTGCAATCTAAACACCGTTGAACTTCTAGCATAGCTTCGGTTTTACTATAGCCATAACATACTTCTTCAAAGTTAGTAGCGCGCACCGCTGGATCTTGCTCACGTACTGGAATTCGTTTACTTTTATCCGTCAATTCCGTAGTTTCAACACTATCCTCCGCTTTACAAGTACAATCAGGATTAGGATGAGCTTTATCCATTTCACGAATTAGTTTACGCCCTTCCTCCGATTTATACATAGTCTGACGTTGCATAGCATTATCAAAATCAACTAAATAGCCATCAAATTCAGGACCATCTACGCAAGTAAACTTAACTTCATCTCCAATAGTAACACGGCAAGCACCACACATACCGGTACCATCAACCATAATTGAATTTAAGGACACAACAATCGGAATCCCCAATTCTTTAGCTGCTAAAGTAGCAAATTTCATCATAATCATGGGACCAATGGCAACAATATGATTATATTCTTTACCGTTGGCAATTAAGTCCTTCATACAAGCTACTACATTACCATGAAAGCCTGTAGAACCATCATCAGTCGCTAAATATAAATTACCCGCTACCGAACGCATATGCTCTTCATAGATAATTAAATCTTTATTACGAGCCCCTATAATCACATCGGCTTCACAGCCACGAGATTTTAAGTATTTAACCTGCGGATACACAGGCGCCGTTCCAACCCCACCGCAAAGGAATAATATTTTCTTTTCTTTTAATTCTTCATCAGAAAGTTCTGCCAAATCAGTTGGATTCCCTAAAGGACCTACAAAATCAGAAAGTAAGTCCCCTTCTTCTAATTTAGCTAATTTTTGAGTAGAGTCACCTAAAGTCTGAAATACTATACTAACAGTACCAGCTTCACGGTCATAGTCAGTAATAGTCAATGGCACACGTTCACCGTATTCACCATGTTTTACAATAACAAATTGACCTGGCAAAGCAGACTCGGCCAAACGAGGGGCTAAAATATCATACTGATACATATTAGCATGTAAAACTTCCTTTTTGACAATTTTATACAAGAGAACTCACTCCTTTAATACTAAATACCTATTAGAGCATTGACAAAAGCTATCAACACCTTACCTCATCCCTGAAGTTACATCAAATACTATCTGTCAAACGCGAACGTTATAACTATCAAGTTTTGATGTCATTACTATCATTTTACACCCATTATAGTAATAATTAAAATTACATTTACGCATAATAACTGTATTATATTTATCAAAAACAGTTGCAGGCTACAACATTTGTCATAAAAAGTATACCTTACTATGTATTCCACTGTTGGCCCTTAGAGTAAATGCTGAAAAAAACAGAGCAGTCACAACATGCCTGCTCTGTTTTACTGTCAACACGGTTTATATATTATAAAACAACTTTACTTAATAAGCCTTGTTCTTTTTCATCGACACTATTTTCAATAGCTTCCATTTTAGCTGTTAAATCAGCTACAAAGGCTTCATCTTTAATGCTACCCAAATTGATTTTTACATTTAAGAACGCACCATGTACGGAAGTACGCGCATTCATAGTAGCTACAGCACCATCAGTAATAGCGTTTTGATTACCTTTTTCAATAACAGTCGCTGCCATTGGTAGTAATTCATTCGCTAATTCGCCAATTTTAAATGGCACCAAAGCAGCCCCTTTAGTGGCTTCTTGAATCGCTACGGAGCGAGCTTTTTTATCTTCGTCACTTTCTTTTGGTAATTTGAAAGCATCCATAATTTTATTAAATGCTGCACTATCTTCGTCAATATATGCCAAGAATTGTGCTTTCATTTCATGTGCTTTAGCTTGAATGTCTTTCATTTCAGCTTCTACAGCTGCATATTTTTCTTTACCAATGGTCAAAGATGCTACCATTTCAATCAAAGCAGCTGCCGCTGCACCATTAAGGGCTGCTACACTACCGCCACCAGGAGCTGGTGAACTTGAACCAGTTTCATTAATAAAACCTTCTACGGATAATGCTTTTAATTCCATTGTGCCTCCTATAATTGAAGTATGTTTTATGATATGTTTTATAATATGTTTTATAATTAGTGGTTTACCATAACCGAACTAGAATAAACCTGAAATCTTGCCATCTGCATCAATATCCATATTTAAAGCTGCTGGTTTCTTAGGTAAACCAGGCATTACCATAATATTGCTAGTTTGACAAACAATAAACCCAGCCCCATTAGCTACACGGACATCTTGCACATTAATAGTAAAGTCTTTTGGTGCCCCTAATAAGGCAGGATCATCGCTCAAAGAGTACTGTGTTTTAGCAATACATACTGGTAATTTGTCGAGACCCCATTCTTCTAATTGCTTAATTTGTTTTTTAGCATTAGCAGTAAACTCTACACCTGTACCACCGTAGATTTTTTGTACAATCTTAGTCAATTTTTCAGGAATAGACTCTTCTTTATCATACATTGTAACTGGTTTAAGATTAGTACCTTCTACCATAGCCGCTACTTGCTTAGCCATATCGATACCACCATCGCCACCTTTTTCCCAACATTCATTGAGTGTTACATCCACGCCATAGCTATCACATTTTTGTAATAACTTTTCAATTTCAGCTGGTGTATCTGAGGAGAATTTGTTGATAGCTACCAATACAGGCAAGCCATAGGCCCGCATGTTTTCCACTTGTTTAGCAAGATTTACAAAACCTGCATTAACAGCCTCTACATTTTCTTCACCGAGTTCAGTTTTCTTAACACCACCGTGCATTTTTAATGCACGGATAGTCGCTACGATAACAACTGCTTTCGGGAAAATATCGCCATATGGGCATTTAATATCAAGGAATTTTTCAGCCCCTAAATCAGCACCAAAGCCAGCTTCAGTAATAACAATATCACCTAATTTAAGTGCCATCTTAGTCGCTAAAATAGAGTTACAACCATGCGCAATATTGGCAAAAGGACCTCCATGTACTAAGGCTGGTGTATGCTCTAATGTCTGTACTAAGTTAGGCTTAATAGCATCTTTCATAAGCATTGCCATAGCCCCTTCACAGCCTAATTGATGTACATATACTGGATCTCCTGCATAATTACAGCCAATTACGATACGACCAAAACGTTCTTTTAAGTCTTCAATGCTAGTTGCCAAACAAAGAGCCGCCATAATTTCAGACGCAACAGTAATCATAAAATGGTCTTCACGAGGGAAACCACATACTTTACCGCCCATGCCAACGACTACATTACGTAACGCACGGTCATTCATATCCATAACGCGCTTCCACGTAATTTGACGCACATCAATATTAAGGTCATTCCCCTGATGGATATGGTTATCAATCATAGCCGATAATAAGTTATTTGCCGCTGTAATCGCATGCATATCACCAGTAAAATGTAAGTTAATATCATCCATTGGCACAACTTGTGCATAACCGCCACCAGCAGCACCACCCTTAATCCCAAACACAGGCCCTAAAGATGGTTCACGCAAAGCTACAATGGCATTTTTACCAATTTTATTAAGCGCTTGGGTTAAACCAATACTTGTAGTTGATTTACCTTCCCCTGCTGGTGTTGGGGTAATAGCTGTAACAAGCACTAATTTACCATCCGGTTTATCTTGTAACCGTTTTAACACATCTAAGGATACTTTGGCTTTATAATGGCCATATTGTTCCAACTCTTCTGGCAAAATGCCGCATTTTTCGGCAATGGCAGTAATTGGTTCCATCTGATTCGCTTGCGCAATCTCAATATCACTGAACATGAATGCACCTCCTATAGGGCTGATATGCGTTTGAAAAATAACTTTATACATTCTAATTTACACTAAATATGCACTTTTTTCAACTCCTATTACACATATAGGCGTTATAATCGACCCTAAATCGGCACTTACGCATCAAATCAAACCCTAATATGATAATATAAGCAGTTTTATTGTAAATTAGTCTACTCTTAGTCTAATAATTGTTTTTCTAAAATTTGATTAATATCAAAGTTTTCTACTTGTAAATAATATTCAGCAGCCATCATTAATGCAGCCATTGGTACAGTACCAATAATTTCACTACCTACAATGGATACACCATAGCGTTTAGCTTCCATTTTAATCATTTCAAATGCTTGATATACTGAGGATTTTTGGTAGTTTACTAAGTTCATGGACACTTGTACTTGATTACGTTCTTCTAACATAACGCCCATAGCTTTTACATAACGTAAACCACCGCCAATATGACGAATTTTCTTAGCAATCGCATCAGCTACAGCTAAATCGCTAGTGTTCAAATTAACATTAAATGCTACCAAAGATACACGAGCGCCTACAGCGGAGCAACCAGATTTTTCATTCATTTCACTTGGACCATAATCAGGTTTCCAGTTTTCATCTTTAATTTTTTCAAAGAAACCTTCATACTGACCTTTACGAACAGACGCTAAATTACGACGATCTTCTTTAGTACAAGCATCTTCATAAAGGTATACAGGAATACCCATTTCACCATATGCTTTACCAACTGTATTCGCAATTTCTACACATTCTTCCATTGTTACTTCAGAGATTGGTGTGAATGGTACTACGTCAACAGCACCGAAACGAGGATGAGCCCCTTCATGAGTGCGCATATCAATTAATTCTACAGCTACTTTAGCCATATTAATCGCTGCTTCAGTTACAGCTTCTGGAGAACCAATTAAAGTCACTACGGAACGATTGTGATCAGCGTCACTTGAATAGTCAAGAATTTTTAAATCTTTAATTTTGCGCGCTTCATCAACAATTTTCTCAACCTTTACCTTATCCCGACCTTCACTAAAATTTGGAACAAATTCAACTAACTTAGCCATACGATTGCCTCCATTCTGAAATGAACTCACTATAATCATGATGTTATAAAACAAAACATGAATTCTATACGTCCAATATACATCAACTATAACCAAAAAAACATCAAATTTTTTATATTTTAAAAAATTTTTGATTTTTGACACTTTTTAGACGTAGCTGACTTATAGTGTATATAGCGAATAGATGAAGTACCCAATAGGAGGCTTTATGGAAATTACAGTGATTGCTCGTCACCAAGCGACTACTTCTACCTGGTCCGGTGGCTCCACAACAGAGTTCTTTATATATCCACCGCAAAGCTCTTATGCACGAAGAGATTTTGCTATTCGGATAAGCTCAGCAACTGTGGATGTAGAATCATCTGAATTCACCTTACTTCCGGGGTATACCCGTCTAATTACTCCGCTAACAAATCAATTATACCTATCTTTTAAAGAAACAGCAGACACATATCATTTAAAACCATATGAAGAAGCTTACTTCGATGGTGCTTATCACACCTTTTCAAAGGGGAAAGCAACTGACTTTAATGTTATGGTCCAACAAGGAATGAAGGTTAACTACTCTGTGTTAACTTCTTCTTCTCAACTTAATCCTCACGAACATAGATTTATCTATGTTCCCAACTTACCTTTTGTACCCTCTGCCAAGGCTCGAATAGGTAACCTCCAAATACAACCGGATACATTATATTATTTATCCGATTGCACGGAAACGGTGCCTTTATTCCTTGAGGATGCTGCTGTTAAGGTTCTCTATGTTGAAATATCCTCTTAGGATACTCTATACAAACTTCATCTTCTTTACAAAACGGCAAAACCCCTAAGTCTCCACACTTAGGGGTTTTGTTATGTTATAAAACTATTAATTATTTAGCTTCGAATTCTAAAGCTTCTAATTCTTCCTCAGTAAATGGTTCTTTCATTCGCTTAGTTAATTCTTCTGGCGAAATTTCATTTTCCCAACGTGCCACAACAGCGGCCGCTACACAGTTACCGGTTACATTACAGAAGGTACGCGCCATATCTAGGATACGATCAACACCAAGAATAATAGCAATCCCTTCAACTGGCAAGCCAAACGCTGCAGCAGTACCAGCAATAACGATTAAAGAAGCCCCCGGCACAGCAGCAATCCCCTTCGTTGACAACATCAAGGTTACTAACATCAAAAGTTGAAGTTCTAAAGGAAATGGAATGCCATACACTTGAGAAATAAATACAACGGCTAACGCACTATATAATGTAGAGCCATCTAAGTTAAAGGTATAACCTAAGGGTAATACAAAACTTACAATATGCTTAGGTAAGCCCGCACGCTCTAGCTTTTCCATAGCAATTGGCAAAGCCGCTTCACTCGCTGCCGTAGAGAAGGCTAATACTAATGGCTCTTTCAATACTTTTAACAGCGGGAACAAATTTGTTTTTGTCAAAAATGAAGCAATAGAAATAACAATAACTAAGAATAAAATTAACGCTGCATAAAGACATAAAACAAGTTTTAACAATGGCAATAACATGCCAAGACCAAATTCACCAACAGTATAGGCAATCGCACCAAAAATACCAATAGGCGACACATACATAATATAATGAGTCACTTTGAACATTATGTGTGCCAAGTCCTTAGACAGATCGATAATTTGACGGCCATCTTTACCAGTACTAGCTGCCGCAATAGCAAACAAACAACTAAAAAAGATAATCTGTAGCATATCGCCACGTCCCATGGCATCCACAATATTCGTTGGTACAATATTAACCAACATTTGAATATGGTCTACCCCTTGAGCTGAAGCGGCTTTATTAACCACTTCAGAAGCTCCATTTTGCGTTAACGCAACACCTACACCTGGTTCCATCACATTAACCGCAAATAAACCTACAATAAGAGCTAAGGTTGTAGCAAATTCAAACCAAAGAATGGCCTTACCACCTAATCGCCCTAGCTTTTTGAAATCACCAGTACCAGCAATCCCCATAACTAAAGAGCTGAAAATTAAAGGGACTACAATCATCTTAATCATACGGATAAATACATCGCCTAATGGCTTCATGGCTTTACCAACTTCAGGTGCTACACCACCAACGAGAACACCCGCTAATAAGCCAATTATAATCCAAGAGGCAAGGCTTAATTTTTTTAGGATTTGCATATTTCACTTCCTTTACTAACACTAGACTACTGTCCAACATACATTTTTTCATAAATAATATATAATACCAAGCTATTTTTAAAAGTCACCTTAAAATAGCATCACTGAATTATTATATATTTATAAATTTAGATTCGTCAACCAATTTTTAAGGTCACTCCCTCTTAAGTATTCCTATTTAACAATTGTCTACACTAGCTTTACATGATATTATGAGAATATATTTATTAACCTATATTTTTAGTAGAGAATAGTATTTATATACACTTTTATGAGAAATTAATGCGATTTACGCAAGGAGGTTTTCCTATGTACTCTCTATCAGCTACTAATCATTATGAATGCATTTCCTATCGACAAGGTGAAGGTGCTAAGCAAGAACAGCTAGATATTTCACAAGAAGTGGCTTACAAATTATATATAGAAAATAAGCTCATCTCTACTTTAATTGCTTCGCCCCATGATTTTCGCGATTTAATTATCGGTTATTGCCTCATGGAAGGGCACGTAGAAAATGCAGATGATATTGCTTCTATTTTTATGAATCGTGAAACTCATCGCATTGATGTAACCCTCTCTCATGATATTCAATATTTCCATGATGCGGCCCCCACTTCACGGCCTCAAAAAAATAATACCTTCACTGTAACAGCTGATGAAATTTGCAGTTATGGTGGTCTATTGGATTCTATTACCAAAGCGCATCATACCTCTCATGGTGTTCACGAAGGTGCTATCGTGAAAGATGGTGAAGTGATTGCCTATGCCGAAGACGTAGGTCGTCATAATGTACTAGATCGTTTATTAGGTATTATCGTAACTAAACAAATTGATACGTCTGATAAAATTTTAATCTTTAGTGGCCGTGTACCTCAATCCGTTATAAAGAAAGTCAATCGCATTGGGGTTCCTATCATGTGTTCTCGAGCAATGCCAACAGCCTTAGGTATTGCGTTAGCTGAACAATACAATATTACCCTATGTAATGTGTTACGCCCTGATTCGTTTAAATGTATGACCCATCCCGAACGGATAAAAGACCTTTGTCGTTAATAAAAAAGCCCTATTACAATCGTTCAATATATTCTAGACACGATTGTAATAGGGCCTTATTTATTATTGATGATGTTTAGTTATGATTTTTAAGCAATATAACAGGTACTATATCGCCAGCATCATAACTATGTATTCCTTGCTCTAATTTAGCCAGACCATTAGCCTTTGCTAACCCTAGTAACGCACTAGAGGTAAATACACGATTCGGTATAAAAGTAGCACCTTCTTCAGTATAGGTAATAACGCCTTGTACATACCGATCAAATGGATTTTTCTTATGAATGGCTACGCCTAAAGGTAAGGATACACTCATAAGTTCAGACACAGCATACCCTTGGCAAAAGCGTAAAATTGGCAACACTAATAAATGGAATCCATTATAAGCCGCTGTCGGATTACCTGATAGTCCAAAACAGAGTGTAAATTTACCTTCACCACGGTCAATTATACCACCATAGGAAGCGGCACCAGGCCTCATAAGAACCCTGTTATATAATTCTCGAGCGCCCAACGCTTCATAAATGACTGGCATAGAATCAAATAAACCAACTGATACGCCACCAGTGCTCATGATTATATCAGCCTGCTGACTTAACTCTGTTACTACTTTGATTTCCTGCTCTAATACAGCTGGATCATCACTAACATGATATGTCACCACTTCATAAAAACTGTGTTCGGCTAATAAATTTGTCAGCATAAACAAATTTGAATTATAGATTTTACCAGCCGTAAGTGGTTCTCCTACAGGTACTATCTCTCGCCCGGAGGTCAATACCACTATTTTTAAAGGTACATACACCGGCACCGTAGCATAACCTAGTCCTACCGCTACTGCAATAACACCAGCATCTAAATAAGTGCCAGCTGCAATTACAGTCTCACCAATACTACATTCTTCACCTTGTGGCACAATATTGTCACCCTGCGTAATTTGTCCTCGCACAGTGATATATTCCCCATCAAAATCACAACGCTCCTGCATAATCATAGTGTCACAATCATCAGGAATAGGTGCACCCGTCATAATTCGAACTGCTTCGCCAGCTCTAACTGGCCCATCATAGACTTCACCAGCACCAATCAAGCCAATTACTTTAAACCGTTGTTGATTTGCCACATAGGGAATCACAAATCCATCATAAGGCGATTTGCGAAATGGTGGCATATCACTTTGTGCTGTTAAATCCTGTGCTAAAACTCGTCCTAAAGCCTGAGACAGCGGTATATATTCAACAGCCTGTTTAGACCGTTTGGCTAATTCTGTATGCCATTTTTGCTGACTTGCTTCTACTGTAATTGCCTCCATATATTCCTGCTCCATGCCTCAAACTATACTACTATAAACTAAATACTCAACTATGCAAATGTTTTTCGTTTATGATCAATACACTCTTTCATAGTTTCTTCTGTCACTAATGTAAGTGCTTTTTTAGGGCAACCTTTTACGCAAGCTGGTGTGCCAGCTTCTGTATCAATACATAAATCACATTTTGTTGCTACCGTGCGGCCATCTTCTAATGGTGCCATACGCACCGCACCAAATGGACAAGCCAATACACATTCACGACAGCCAATACAAATATCTTCATCCACAAATATCATATTGTCATTGCGTTTGGAAATAGCATTAACTGGGCAAGCAGCCATGCAAGGTGCATTTTCACAATGGCGGCAATGAACTGCTACTTTCAATTCTGGTTGTCGATAGGCTTTACACCGCGCCCGATGTAATGGATTATCCAACTGCACCTCAGCCATTCCCAAACCCTGATGTGACATAATACACTGCCGTTCACACATGCCACAGCCAATACATAAACTTACATCACAAAATACGAATCGATTCATGCTTGTCCCTCCTTTGCAGCCCATGCTTTTCTCGCTGTTTGGAGGTTCTTCTGACTAGCAATATCAGCGATACTATCTTCTACATAATACGTCAATGCTTCAGTTGGACAATGGGAAACGCAGGCTGGCGAGCCTTCTTCCGTATGGGCACAGAGGTCACATTTATTAGCTACCACCCGCACACCCGATTCATCCGAAAGCTTTTTCATCTGAATGGCGCCAAATGGACAAGCCATAGTACATTGCTGACAACCAATACAACGTTCTTCGTGAAGAAGAATGCTATTAGGTCCTTTTTCAAGCGCCCCTACTGGACATACAGTAACGCAAGGTGCATTTTCACAATGATGACATTGTACTGTCATGGTTTTTGTTTTAGTTTTTATTACATGAATACGTGGGAAAAAGTCTTCACTATCTGGATCTGTAGTAAAAATACCATTACCACGATGAGAAACTACACAAGCTACCATACATGTACGGCAACCAATACAAAGTAAGGGATTTCCTTTTACAAAACGATTCATGCGCCGGCACCTGCCTTTTCTATACCCATTTTTGCTCGAATAAGAGCATATTGTGATTTCACATATTCTTCTGCTTCTGCTTGATTGTCTAACTTTTCTACACGACAAGCACAGTACTTATATTCTGGTGTTTTACTCTTAGGATCTAATACGCCATTAGTCAACTCATTACAAGCACCAATCCACCATTGGTACGTCATATAAGTTGCCCCTTCTTTAGCCCGTTCTGTTGGCAAGCACCGTGTAATTAAGCTACCACGACGAGACCGTACACGTACTAAATCACCTTGTTCAACGCCTAATGCTTCACAATCTTTAGGATTCATAGCAATCCAGCCTGGTTCATCTTCTAGTTGACGAAGCATACGACAGTTGCCAGTCATAGTTCGCGCTGAATAATGACCTACTTCGCGAACTGTACAGAAGGAAAGTGGATATTCATCATCTACTTCTTCTTTTACTGGCTGATAGTCATGAAAAACTAAGTTACCACGGCCATCGGCGGTTGCAAAATTTCCATCTTTATGCAAGTACATAGTCCCTGTGTCTTCCATGCTTTCATCATAACAAGGCCATTGAACACTGCCAAGAGCTTCAATTTTCTCATAAGTTGCACCTGTAAATTTAGGTGCTAACATACGCATTTCATCCCAAATCTCTTTTGTATTGTTGTAATGCATTGGATAACCCATAGCCGTAGCTAATAAACAGAGAATCTCCCAGTCTGTTTTAACCCCAGCTGGTGGTTCAATCACTTTGCGCACACGCTGGAAACCTCTATCACAACAAGTATAAATCGCATCATGTTCGCCCCAAGCTGTAGCTGGTAACAATACATCAGCATATTCAGAGGTACGATTCATGAAAATATCTTGTACGATAATAAGGTCAATCTTTTGAAATGCCTCACGCAATTCTTCTAAATGTGGGTCAGACTGAGCAGGGTCTTCACCAATAATATAATACGCATGAATTTGTTTCTTTGGATCTGTTTCTTCTAACACTTGTTCAGGCACTTGCGTTAGCTTTAACCCTACGGTTGGCGATAATTTTACGCCCCAAGCCTTTTCAAACTTTTCACGAATTGCATCATCTGTTACATCTTGATAGCCTGGATATTCATTAGGCAATACACCCATATCACAAGTCCCTTGTACATTGTTTTGTCCACGCACAGGACCCACGCCAGTAGCATAACGACCATAGTTACCAGTTAACATAGCTAAGTTAGAGCAAGCCGCTACACTATCAACACCTTGTGAAAATTGGGTAATACCCATGCCCCAAAGGATTACAGAGTGTTTAGATGATGCATATAAACGAGCTGCTGCACGAATTTGCTCAGCTGGTACACCTACTTGTGCTGCAACTGCTTCTGGGGCATAGCCAGCCAATTTAGGAGCAAACTCCTCATAACCATTTACATAATTATTGACAAACTCTTCATCCACTAAGCCTTCTTCAACAATCGTATAAGCTAACGCATTTAATAATAATAAGTTAGTGCCACCTTTTTGTTGCAGATGAATATCAGCAATACGAGCAGTTTCAGAAATCTGCGGGTCTGCACAAATAATCTTAGCACCTTTAGCTTTGGCTTTTACAATACGGCGGGCAACAATAGGATGCGAAGTAGCCCCATTATAGCCAATATTTAAAATAACTTCTGCATCTTCAATTTCAGGCACACTTAAGGACATAGCCCCTTCACCAATAGTTTGCTTTAAGCCTGCTACAGATGCAGCATGACAAATACGTGCACAATGATCCACATTATTAGTACCAATAACGGCACGCATAAATTTCTGAGTCATATAACCCGCTTCATTCCCTGGGCCACGAGCAGAACCTGCTGCCATAACAGAATCTGGACCATATTCTTTAATAATTGCTTTTAAACGTTCAGCGGTAAATTCAATAGCTTCTTCCCAACTAACTGGTTCTAAAGGACTACCTTTCCCGCCTTTACGAATCATAGGTGAGGTAATACGACGAGTTAAAATTTGTGGGTCATTTAAGTAATCCCAACCATAGAAGCCTTTTAAGCAAAGACGAGCCTCATTCGTACGTCCTGGTGCTCCCTTAGCTTCAATAATTCGATTGGCCTTCTTATCTACAGTAAACTCAATTTGACATCCCGATCCACAATACGGACATACTGTAACAATCTTCTCATAGTTACGCTGCATAGGGTACCCTCTCATTCACTTGAATATAAAAATCCGTGTATAACCTAATACCTATATTGCAATATTACCTTAAGGGTTTGGTAAAATCTGTTGCTTTAACCACATAGCCAGCTCGTCTATTTGCGCCAATGAAAAATGAGCCCGCTCTAAATCTTCAGATTGAGCCGCTCCTTCTTTAACATCAGCTACTACGATAGATTCCTTCACAACCGAATCGGTAGCTATTGAACCTTGCTCTAAAAGTTCTATATGGCTAGGTAATACCTCAATACTAGGCAACATACCACGACTTCGTGTTTCAATAATCACTAAGTCTACTAATAAGTTCTCCGCCAAGGTTGCAATTTCCTTCTTTTTATTATGCGAAACTAGCATAGCATATTGTTGAGGTCCACTAATTGCAATCGCTTTGGCCCCTGCTTGTGACGCTAACCATGTATCACTTCCCTCTCTATCCATCGTAAAACCATGCCCATCACTTTTAGCATAACCTACTTCATAGCCTAAATTAGTGAACGCCCTAATTAATTGTGTAGCTACCAACGTCTTGCCTGTCTTAGACTGTTCTGCTACAACAAATATAAAAGGCACCTTACGCTCCTGATTAAGAACTAAGGACTGCACTAATTTATAATCTAACGGCGTATTGACATTACGATAATCTAACGCTCTATCATCTACTGAAATATATTCTGTTTTTACTTTATCAAATAAGGCTCTTACATGTAATTCCCCTTGTTTTAACAAGTTTTCAATGTGTGTAATGCAACGACGACTATATAAAGCCGCCAAGGGCTCTAATCGTCCATTAAGAGTTGGTACCACGCAATCAATAGGTTCTTTACCTAATTGTTTTAACATGTCACAGGTACTACCAAAAGAAAAGTTATTAAAAAAAGGCATATCAATGGACACTGCTAAATATACTTCACTATGTCCCGCTTCTAAACCAGCCCATAAACCACTTAATGGCCCCTGACTTTCTCCTTGATCAGGTACAACATAAATAGTTAATGTCGGTTCATCACCTATTTCCCATTGATAACGCATACTCTTATCAGGCTTAATGGCCCCTACCTCAGTTTCACTAAGCGCTACATGACCTTGGCGATCACTAAGTGGATGAGAGGCGTACAACTGCCCTGGCAAGAGTCGTAAATCAACTGGTTCATTAGAGGAAATAACAATGTCAATGGGATCTACAGCCCTTGTTTTTTCAAGTAACTTTGTTAAAAAAGTGCCCCCTTGCCAAGGTAAATTCGCTTTATTTTGTCCCATACGAGAGCTTTGACCGCCCGTTAAAATTAAAACGCCCCGCTTATACGCATGATGACCATCAGTGCGTTCTAAAACCAGTCGTTTCATAGCATCACCTTCTTTGCAAGCCCTTCATAATGCGTGTATAAAACAACACAATGACCAATAAATTAATGGCTAATTCTGGCACCATATAGCTAGCATTATAAATCATGGAATATAGCCAAGGATTTTGACCCGCCGGTGCATAGGCAGCAAAAACAACAGCCCCTGAAACAACGGAACAAAGCCAGCGCAATGAACAGCCAACTAATACTCCACCAATAGCACCGCTACGCGTATTCGCAAAAAAGCCCGCCATACCAATAGCACCATAACCTAAAATATAGTCTAATAAAATACTTAAAAAATGAAGGGAAAATTTAAAACCTAAAAGAAATTCAATAAGTCCATAAGCCATACATGTAATTAGGCCCCATCTACCACCCCAGCGAAGGGCAAATATAATCAGAGGCACTAAATTGGCAGCATTCACTGAGCCACCTTGTGGCATTTGAAATAATACAACAAAATGCAGAACATATGCGATTGCAATGGAGAGCCCTGCTTCTACTAACATCCGTGTCCGTTGTTTCTGTTCCATATTTTCTCCTTTGAGCCTAAGCTCAGCTACACCAAAACAACTAAATAGTAAGCATTTGCCTCTCCTTAAGCGTATGTTTACCCAATACCTGCAAATATACTTTAATTATACGTCTTATACTTCTGAAAAGGCAAATCAGAACGTTTTACAAGAAAGCATAAATAATGTTCGTCTAAAGCTTGCCAAAGCATAACCTTTCCTATATAATGTCTAATGGATTATTATGTTATTACAAGGAGGCATTCCATGATTAACACAACAAACATCTTTGATTATGAAGACATTCAGTTAATTCCTAATAAATGTATAGTAAACAGCCGCAGTGAGTGCGATACTACGGTGAAACTTGGCAACCGCACATTCCGTTTACCAGTTGTACCTGCTAACATGCAGACTATTATTGACGAAGAACTAGCTGAAAAGTTAGCATCTGAAAACTACTTCTACATTATGCATCGTTTCGCGCCACATACTCGTCTCGATTTCATTAAACGCATGAAAGAAAAAGGCTTATATGCCTCTATTAGTATTGGCGTTAAAAAAGACGAATTCAAATTTGTTGATGAAATTAAAGCAACTGGTTTAACTCCAGAGTATATTACAATTGATATTGCTCATGGCCATTCTAATTCTGTCATTGAAATGATTCAACATATCAAAAAACAATTGCCAGAAAGCTTTGTTATTGCTGGTAACGTAGGTACGCCTGAAGCAGTGCGTGAACTTGAAAACGCTGGCGCTGACGCTACTAAAGTAGGCATTGGCCCTGGTAAAGTATGTATTACCAAATTAAAAACTGGTTTTGGCACTGGTGGCTGGCAGTTATCTGCTGTTCGTTGGTGCTCCAAAGCAGCGACTAAACCAGTTATTGCCGATGGCGGTATTCGCGATCATGGCGATATTGCCAAATCCATTCGTTTTGGTGCTACCTTTGTTATGATTGGTTCCCTCTTTGCCGGTCACACTGAATCCCCTGGTAAAGAAGTGGAAATCGATGGCAAACCATACAAAGAGTATTTTGGTAGTGCTTCTGAATCCCAAAAAGGTGAAAAGAAAAACGTAGAAGGCAAAAAAATGTACATTCCTTCTAAAGGCAGTCTATTCGATACCTTAACAGAAATGGAACAGGATTTACAATCCTCTATTTCATATGCTGGTGGCAATAATTTAACTGCTATCCGCAAAGTGGATTATGTAATCGTGAAAAACTCGATTTTTAACGGGGATCGCTAAGTAGTAATTGGCGAAGCCTGCGATAAAAAGAGGCTCATAGCTAATAAGAATATAGAAAGCCCTTACGAATACGTTCGCTCTCGACGAGACAAGCTCTGACGGTCGCTACACATATTCGTAAGGGCTTCTTATTTTTCCTTGAATCTATCTTGCCTCTTTTTATCAATGATTCACCACATTTCTACTGACGCTTTCTGGCAAGTGTACCAGTATGTTCGCTCTCGACGAGACAAGCTCTGACGGTCGCTACATATACTGGTACACTCTTTTTTTATATTCAATATCACTTCTTAGCTTGGCCTCTTAAAGACTTGCCACTGTCCTACTGGCGCTAAGAGAGAAAAGAAAAGCCCCCTATATATGTGCAGCGACCATTCGATCCCTTCCCATGCGCGATGGGCTATGACTTTGTAAAAGTCATATACACTACTTCTGCAATAAAAAAGATGTCACATATACGGAGCGAACATTTAGCTTGGCTAAATGAGAACAAGTATAGGTGACATCTTTTAATCCCCCACAAGGAGGCTATATTATTTTTTACAAAGTAAGCACTAGACGATACAACTTACTTCCCTTGGAAGTTCGGTCTCCGTCGCTCAGCAAAGGCGCGTACCCCTTCTTTAAAGTCTTCAGAGAAACCTAAATGTGTCTGTAGAGCTACTTCCAATTTAGCATATTCATCCCAACCGCTAAAGAAGGCAGCCCACATTTGTTCTTTCATAGCTTTAAATGAAAGTTCTGGCCCTTTAGCTAAACGAGCACAAAGTCGATCAGTCGTTTTCACCAATAATTCTGGTTCACACACTTTATAGACAAAACCATATTCTTTTGCTTTTTCAGCAGTTACAGCTTCACCTGTCATAGCTAAGTGCATAGCACGATTCATACCAATCGCACGAGTTAACAAGAACATACCACCCGCATCAGGTGCTAACCCTACATTAACAAAGGCTTGAATAAAACGGCTATTCGTAGAGGCTACACACATATCGGCCGCCAACACCATATTAAATGCCGCTCCTGCTACTGCACCATCAGTACTCATAACAACTGGTTTAGACATTTTTTTCATGGCAAATGAAATCTGCATAACAAGTTCTGCAATCGCTACCAAAGACTGTTGATCATCTTCTTCCACGGCACGTTTCATTTCAGATAAATCGCCACCGACAGAAAACACTTTGCCCACTGCATTAATAAGTAGTACTCGTGCTTCTGGATCCGCTTCAGTCCGTTCAATAGCTTCTAAGATTTCATTACACATAGGAATGTTGAAACCATTTTGTACTTCTGGACGATTAAAGGTGATTGTTGCAATTTTATTTTCTACTGAATACAAGATATTAGTATATTCCATCAATAACTCCATTTCTAATTCGCGGAAACAAATGCGGTCCGTAACATTTACAAAAATTTGACATTATATCTCTCTTTGTTACTAGTATACCGAATTTTTTCGATAATGAAAAGAGTTATATAGGGGTTTCTATTTAAGAACCTTCTCTTTCACTTCATTTACAGTATCTTCACTTGGTTTGCCATTCCCATAAAGAAATGCCATACCTACAAAGACGATGCCACCAATCATATTGCCTAGTGTTACTGGCAATAAGTTTTTAGTGAAAAAAGTACTCCAATTTAATTGTTGAAGTGCCTCTGCAGTTATGCCTAATTTAGCGGCTTGTGCTACATAGCTTGGATCAGACGCTGCAAAGATACCTGCTGGAATGTAATACATATTAGCTACACAGTGTTCAAAACCAGACAACACAAACATAAAGATTGGTAAATAAATAGATAATATTTTCCCAGAAGTTGACGTTGTGCCAAAGCTCAACCATACAGCTAAGCATACTAACCAGTTACATAATATCCCTAAAACAATTGCTGCTGTAAGATCTAAACTTACTTTACCTAACGCGAGTTTTATTGTCATAGCACCGGCTAAATTAGCACCACCATGCCATAACCCAGATTGACTCATCAACCAAGCAATAAAAAATGATCCTAAAAAATTCCCAATATATACATATACCCAATTTCGTAACATGGCAACACTTGATACCCTACCACATAGCCAAGCATTGGTAATCAATACATTGCCAGTAAAAAGTTCTGCCCCAGATAATAATACAAATACAAGACCACAACCAAAAATAATACCTGCTACTAATCGTCCTAGCCCATACCATTCTGGTTGAGCCAATAAGTTAAAAGCTCCCATCGTTGATGCTTGCGAGGCAAAAGCAATAAATGCGCCTGCTAAAAAACCTAATATTAAAAGTTGTACGCTCCCTAAACTACTTTTCTTTTCTCCAATGGCTAACGCCGCTGCCGTCGTTTCTATTGGTTTTAATAACATTGGTCCTTTCATATAACTCCCTTCCGTATACCCTATCTAAGGATAGGTATACTTAAAAATCTAGAAACTATGATAACCAACTTCACCTAACTGTATCGGCAATGTAGTAAAACCTCCTTACTGCTTTTTTAAAACGCACAAAACCCATTCTTTCAAAAAACGCATACAATGAATAACTTATCTTCATTTATAAGCATTAAACAATATTCTATAGGAATTGTCAAGTATACTTTGCCTTGATTCTTCATCACTTTTTTATAATAATTGTCTACCAATACATATAATTACTGGCTTAATTACACATTACAGTTCCTTTACAAATAATTTACCGCCTTTTTTCTGTATCTTTTATAAGCCCTTTGTTAGGATAATAACAGCAGATGTTCATTCTTTTTTGATACATTAGGAGGTATTTTCATGAATGGCAAGCAGCATTTACGTAAAATGGTATTTTTTGCTTTAGCAGGCGCCTTAGCCTTTGGTATTAATGCACCTATGGTAAAGGCCGATGCACCAGCACCAGCAGTTACACTTAGCTCACAAACAGAATTGTCAGCCACAGCTGTAATAAGTAAAGACATCAAAGTATTACCAATCAATCAGGCTAAATTCTGGCAAGGTCAGCGCTTTGACTTTGAAGTAGAGCTTCCATTAGGTACTAAGCAAGTAGCTGTTACTATCAATGGTGAAGATGCAAGCAAAGTATTTAAAGAAACACCTACCCTAACTCAACATAGCACTCATATTTCATACCGTATTAATGATGTGGCTTTTAAAGAGGTCGGTGATAAACGTGTTAATGTGGTTGCTGCTACGAACCAAGGTACCTTAAAACAATCGGCAAGTTACAAAGTAGTTAATGAAAAAGCACAAAAGAAAGCAAAGAATGTAATTCTTTTTGTAGGCGACGGTATGAGCATGCAGGCCAAAGAAGTAGCCCGTATCCTTTCTAAAGGTTTATCGGATGGTAAATTTAACGATATATTAGCTATGGAAAAAATGCCTCACATGGCTTTAGTAACAACGTCTGGCTATGATTCACTCGTTACAGACTCTGCCAACAGTGCGTCTGCCTATAATACAGGTAATAAATCCGTAGTTAACGCTATGGGTGTCTACGAAAATAGCACAGCTGACCCATTAGATGATCCAAAAGTAGAAAATATCTCTGAAATTATTTCACGCAGCAAAGATATGTCCTATGGTATGGTAACTACAGCAGCAGTAACAGATGCAACGCCAGCAGCAGTAACAGCTCACACCCGTCGTCGTGGCGAGCAAAACTTTATTGCTACAGACTTTTTAAATCGAGCAAAACCACCAGCTGTTATCTTAGGTGGCGGTTCCCAATTCTTCTTACCATTGAGCACACCAGGCTCTAAACGTAAAGATAATGTAAATGTTATCCAAGAATTTAAAGACAAAGGCTATCAATTTGCAGGTAATAAAACAGATTTAGCTAAAACAACAGCGGATAAACCACTTCTTGGCCTTTTCACCTTAAATACTATGAACGTATATATGGATCGCCAATTCTTACCAGAAAATCCTACCGTGCTTAAAGGTTTCAATGACCAACCAGGCCTAGTGGATATGACTAAAAAAGCAATTGAAGTCCTTGAAAAGAATCCAAATGGTTTCTTCCTCATGTCAGAAGCTGGTTCCATTGATAAACAACTTCACACTATGGATTGGCAACGTTCCGCTTACGATACTATCGAATTTGACCAAGCTATCAAATATGCGCAAGACTACTCCAAAGCTCATGGCGACAACACTTTAATTATCGTCGTAGCTGACCATGCTCATGGCATCAGTATTACTGGTACTTACAGTGAACAAGATGGTAAAGTAGGTCGTGAAGCAGTTCGTGTATATGGTGAAGCAGGCTGGCCAACCTTCATCGATGCAAATCGAGATGGTTTCCCAGATAACCCAGATGCGGATGTAACATTAGCTGTACAATATGCTAACTCCCCTGACCACTACGAAAATTACCGTTTCCAAACAGAGCCACATGATCCAGCTACTGCAGGCAAAGATGGTAAAGTAATTGCTAATCCAAAACGTGCTCCACAAGGTGCTCGTCTAGTAGAAGGCAGCTTACCAACTACAACTGGTGAAACTAGTGAAGTTCATTCCGCTGATGATGTAGTACTCATGGCACAAGGCCCTGGCTCTGAATACTTCAGTGGTGTTATGGATAATACCGAAGTATTCTTTGGTATTCTTCGTGCCCTTGGCATTGATGGCAACAAAGATGTATTAAAAAAATAAGTAAAAAATAATTAAGGATGTGACTAGGAACATGATGCAATTAAAACAATGGTTGCGCCCACTTATACTCTGTTTCGCCTTACAACTTTTGACAATTTCGCTACCACAAACAGTGCTAGCAAATTGGCTTAGCTTTGGCGATATGTATGCAGGTGCTACTTCAGAAGGGCTTATCTTATCGGACAGCTTATTATCCCAAAATGGACAAACGGTAACTATGCAAGGTTATATGGCGCCACCGCTAAAACCAAGCATTAACTTCTTTGTTCTTACAGAAACGCCTATGTCCATATGCCCTTTCTGCTCTACTGATGCCGATTGGCCTAGTGACATTGTAGTCGTTTATCTGGATGATGCGGTAACAGCACTTCCTTATGATCAAGATATTACCGTAACCGGCCAACTCGATGTAGGCAGCTATGTAGATGGTGAAACAGGCTTCGTTAGCCTTGTTCGCATCTTAGGTGCTGAGGTAAATTAATATGATTCACATTGAAAGCTTAACCCATCAATTTCCTGATGGCGAAACCTCTGTGACAGCACTAGATTTACCTAATTTCTCCGCCACTACTGGCAGTCAATGGTGTATTACCGGTGTCAGTGGTAGCGGGAAATCTACCTTATTACAGTGCCTAGCCGGTCTCTTACAACCTACAACAGGTATACTTCAAGTTGAGGACATGTATCTTAATGAAGCGTCATCTAAAGAGCTTGATACTTGGCGTGGTAAAAAAGTAGGCTATATCTTTCAAGACTTCAATTTGCTCAACTTTTTAACAGTTGAAGACAATATCCTAAGCGGTGCTTTCTTTGCCAATCGGTTTACGCACAAAGAAATGGTGCAAGAAATGGAGCAACTCACTAATCTTATGGGCATTGCCCCTTTACGCCATAAAAAGCCTACCCAATTGAGCAAAGGTGAGCAACAACGTGTTGCTATTGCTAGAGCGCTTATCAAAAAGCCCAGCCTCCTCTTGGCTGATGAGCCTACAGCTAGCCTAGATGAAGCAAATAGTCGTCTTGTTATTGATTTATTGAAAGCCTATAGTGAAACACTACAAGCTACCCTACTTATTACGAGCCATGAAGAACCTGTCATTTCTCAATTTTCCAATCGACTTCACTTAACAAAGCGAGGTACCCATGATTCGTAAAATAGCCTGGCAACAACTTTGGTCCAAACCATTGACGACCACCCTACTTCTACTCGTCATGGCCTTAGCCGTTGCGTTAAGTGTATTAGTCGTTTCCTTAGGGAGCGGGCTTCAGCGGGGACTCATTGCTGCGACTGAACCCTTTACGCTCCTAGTAGCTTCCCCTGGCAGTAGTCAACAATTTGTATTAAATACCGTCTTTTTACAAGATAAACCCTTAGCTAATCTCCCCTATAGCGAAGTAGAGCAATTGCGTAATAAACCAAAATTAGTAAAACAAGCTATACCCCTAGCCTTTGGGGATAGTATCAAAGGCTATCGCCTTGTTGGTACTGAACCTGAAATTTTTACTATTCGTCCTAGTGCTAGTCAACCTGAATGGTTACGCCTAGCAGAAGGAAAGCCTTTTGCCGAACATTTTGAAGCCGTAATTGGACAAGATGTGGCTAAACATACAGGGCTTAAAGTAGGTGATACCTTCCACTCTACCCATGGCACATTAGCCAAAGGAAAAGCGCACGAGGATCATCCGTTCACAGTCGTAGGAATTCTAGCTGACACCAATGGCCCCTATAACCAAGCTGTACTCACGTCCATTGACAGTATTTGGGATTTACATGCCCATGGTCATGACCTTTCTACCAAAGGCGATGTGACTGCTATCATGGTCGAGCCAGTCGGCTATGGTCAGGCCTATACCTTAGCTAGCCTCTACACTAAACAAAAAGATGCGCAACTCGTATTTCCTGCGCAAGTTATCACGCAACTCTTTAATCTAATGGGACGTGGTGAAAAATTATGGCAGCCTATTGGCTATCTGCTAATTATACTAGCCATGCTAGTCGTATTAGTTACAGCCTATTTAGCAACTCTTAATCGTTTACGAGATTATGCAATTTTAAAAGCCCTAGGAGCTACGCAAAAACAACTGTATAGTATCTTAGGTCAACAAACGGTTTATATTATTAGTTTAGGCGCTATTATGGGATGGGGACTAGGCTTTGGAGCCTACCTTGGCATAGCTCATTGGCTCAATGCAAGTTCTGCCATTATCATGCCCCCTAGCATTTCCCTCGCCTCTCTTCAATTAACCCTATTATGTATCATCGTTGGTCTAGTGTTTGGCTTATTACCTATTCTCGCCTTTCATCGAAAGACTAAACACCTCCACGATGTTATGAATTAACCTCACAAAAAAAAGGATATACCTCGTGAGTCTAAGTAAAACGAACTTATGAATACATAAGTCGATGTCTTACTTATACCGCTTGGTATATCCTTTTTTGTTATATGCTATTTTTTATTACCTTAAACTTATCAAAATCAATATATTGCATATATTATTTAATAATGACTAAGGCACCACTATTTACTAGTTCAAACAACTTTGGAAGCGCCAATTCATCATATGTATTTGGCTCTTGTGTCATAGTAAAAACAACCTGCCGCTGATTGCGAATTAACGCTTCAAATAAGCGGTGTAAAGCGCGCTGAGATAATTCATCCGCTTCCCGTACTACATAATCAAATTCACTCACTAAAAGCATATCAATCTTAACAAAAGTTTCCATAAAATCAGCAACATAGCCATAGGTTACGCTGTCCGTATAAGCCTGTATAATTCTTGTCCATTTTTTTCTAAAATCACTAAATTGGGTTCAATCGTTAACGCTTCTCGTTTAACAATCTCTCCTACATGAGCCATACGATCTTCCGTGCCCACTACAACTAATGGATTATGTTCTTCAGCCCCTAAAGCGGCCGCTACTGTATCAAACGTATGACGCGCATCCGCTTTCACAATCGTATCTGTTCGTTTTAAAATATCGGTATTAATTGTATCTTTCATGTTAAAACTCCTCATAATATAAACTTTTAAGCCTTAAATTATCTAATAAGCCCCTGTAGCTTTCTATTTACCTATATTACTCATCATTGCCAATATACAAATGAGCATATTCCCATTATAACAGAAAAATCGGTAATCGAATACTTCGATTACCGATTTCCTTATACCTATCTACTCCATGATTAAACCATAAGTAGCTAAAGACCCTCTCCTCGCAGCTAATGATCTAACTCTGAGCAAACAATACTGGGCTTCTCCCCACTCCTCAATTAACTATTTCGCTTTAGATGCCAAAGCTGCCGCTTCAGTACGTTTACGAATTGCGTCAATTAAAGGTTTAACTTCTAAAAATTCTGCATCCGTTAATCGGAATGTACGACCTTTACGGTCAAATAATGATTTTTTGCGACCTGCGCCCGCGCGTTTGCCGCCCCACTTGTTACTTTTCATAACGTTCCTCCCTTGGGATATGCGTAACACTGCCATGCAAAAAAATAACTATTCTTCTCTGTTTATAGTATATACTATTCAAGCGCTAAATATCAATATTCTAATTCATGTATTCCCTAAAGTTTTACATATTTTTTACATTAAACGCCACTATAATTCAAATTCCTTTGATTTTCTACACGATTAACTCTATACACTAGTTAAATCAAGGACTTTATTACTTTATCGCTCTGCCAGTTCAAGCCAGCGCATTGTTTTTAACTCTAATTCTTCCGCCACTTTGGCTCGTTCTGCCATAGTCTGTTCCATCGCTTCATAATCCCCACCAGCTTGGTTCAACATAGCATCATAGGCCTTTAATAAGCCTTCTAATTCAGCTACTTTCAACTCCAATTCCTCCAACTCAGACTGCTCAGCTTTGGTAAGAGGCTTAACTTCCTTATTAGCAGCTAACTCCTTCAAATTACTTCCCTTATCACCAATGTTTGCCGCCTCTACGTCATCTAAAATAGTTGTGCCTGACCCCTTTGAACTATTTTGCGGCTTAGTTGATTTACTTAACCCATGTGATTTAACATCTTCCGCTGACGCCTCTTCCGCCTCTACTAATTCTCGATATTCAGAATAAGCACCATGAATAATATCTATTTGCCCGTCCCCTTTAAAGACAAATAACTTATCTACTACACGATCTAAGAAATACCGATCATGGCATACTGTAATCACTACACCACTAAAAGAATCTAAAAACTCTTCCAACACTTCTAAGGTAGGAATATCCAAATCATTAGTCGGCTCATCTAATAACAATACATTAGGCGCACTCATGAGCAATTTTAGTAAATATAATCGTCTTTTTTCACCACCAGATAGCTTGCGAATGGGAACACCGTGAAGTTCTGGGGTAAATAAGAACCTCTCTAGTATTTGTCCAGCGCTTAAGGTGCTACCATCAGCTAATACCATGTAGCGATGATCCTCACGAATATAATCTAAGACCCGTTGATCTTCATCAAAAGGTGGTAACTCCTGTGTAAAATGCGCAGTTCGCACCGTTTCACCACGCCCTACAGTCCCAGATAAAGGTTCATATGTCCCATCTAACAAACGCATGAATGTGGATTTACCAATCCCATTAGGTCCTACAATACCAATACGATCATGACGAACAACATGATAGGTAAAATCTTTTACTAAGGTCTTCTCTCCTAAATCAAAAGATAAATGCTCTATATCAAAAATTGTTTTCCCCAAACGACTCTTTAAGGCAATCGGATCTAATGTATCAGCACGGCGTGCCACATCTTGGGCTTTGAGAGTTTCATAACGCTGCAAACGAGCCTTTTGCTTCGTTGAACGAGCTTGAGCGCCACGACGCACCCATGCTAACTCCCGTTTTAAAAATTGCCGACGCTTTTCAGCCGTAGCTGCTTCACGTTCTTCTCGCTCTGCCTTTAATGTAAGAAAGGTTTCATAGGTACCTTCATAACTATAAAAATGTCGGTCAGATAACTCTAATATTTCATCGCTTAAAGCATCTAAAAAATAGCGGTCATGGGTACTGATTACTAGCCCACCCTTACGGGCTAATAAATATTTTTCAAGCCATTCAATGCTGGCTTCATCAAGGTGGTTAGTCGGTTCATCGAGAAGTAAAAGATCACTAGGATATAATAAAGCCTGTCCCAACGCTAACCGACGTCGTTGTCCCCCTGATAAATGTTTCACTGGCTTAGTTAAATCTTCAAACCCTAATTTAGTAAGAATCGTACGTGCTTGTTGCTCAACTTGCCAGCCCCCTTCTGCATCCATACGCCCCAATAGGCGCAAGTGTTCAGCGCTACCTGGCGCTTGTTGATCCACACGCTCATATTCACGAACTAAACTCAACACAGGATGATGAGCTAAAAATATATTTTCTAACAAGGACGCTTCTTCATCAAATTCAGGAGCTTGTGATAAATAATAAATAGACGCCTTGCCATTTCTCAAAATAGTACCTTTTTCAGGTTCTATTAGGCCTGCCAAAAGACGCATAAAGGTAGATTTGCCCGTACCATTTACACCAATAAGACCAATTCGTTTTGTATCCGTAAAAGTCATGCTGGCGCCTTCAAATAAGCGGCGGGTACCATATGATTGACTTACATCTTGTAAGGTTAATACATTCATAAATTAATATTTCCTTTCAAAAAGAGCTGTCCAGCAAAGTTAGCTACAGAATGTAAGCACTTTGTGGATAGCTCTTTTTCATTAGTCTAGGCTATCGTCATAACGAGCCATATTTTCTTGTCGAATATCTTTCAAATTAGAAAGTAATTCATCCGTATCTTCTACGCGAGTAAATAATTCACCAAAGTATTCAGAATCTTCTACTGTCACACTCCACTGAAACGAATCATTTTCATCATAGAGAGTAAAGATAATTGGTTCTTCCATAGAAGTAGGTACATTCCCATCTTCATCGGTAATGGTCGCATAAGCACCATCATCATTGACCTGATAGAATAAAGTCTCACGGTCATCAATTTCCACCAATTCAAATCCTAAATTCTCATAAAACGATTCCAGCGCGTCGCCGTCCATACGAATCCTCCTTTAATACATAACCCCGAATCCCCTTTTGGGTGTTGAGTACATTGTACAAAAATTTCTAGCTCTTAGCAAGAGACTTTTATAAGACTCCCCTTGCAAACTATGCATACTATCCCTATTCACTACTAAATAAATATTAACGCCCTAATAGCTTTTTAGTGGCCGACACAATATTAGCGGCCCCATCAATTTGCCACGTCAATTCTTGTGCTGACATTTGTTCAAGTCGTTCCGGGTTATTTAAAAGTACCGTTACCACATCATCTAGATTGTGAATATCACGAGCCCAACGTGCATAACCTTGCTGTTCAAAGAATGTAGCATTTCCTTCTTCTTGTCCTGGAATCGCACTGAAAAACACCATAGGTACGCCAACAGTCACACCTTCCATACAAGTTAATCCCCCTGGCTTTGTTACCAATAAGGTGGCTTCTTGCATAAGTTTGGCCACTTCTAAAGTATATCCATATACCGTAGTCGGTGTACGCATAGAATGACTCATAGCCACTAAGCCTTCATAAAGATCAGCATTACGTCCAGTAATTACAATGAGCTCATCAATCCCCGATACCTCATCTAACCGCTGTAATGCCGTTTCTAAGCAACCTAAGCCAAGGCCGCCCCCCATTATTAATACCTTCACTGGATAGGAAGGCTTATATTTAGTTAAACGATGCTCAAAGAAACTTCGGCGCACCGGAATGCCTGTAATTGTAATTTTATGTGCTGCAATACCCGCTTCACATAATTCATTAACCATGCCCGAAGTACCCACATGATACGCATCGATTTGATTATATACCCAAAACTGATGTACCTGAAAATCTGTAATTACCGCAACTAAGGGGACATTGATTAAATTTTGTCGTTTTAAAATACACGCAGCGCCACAAGGAAATGGATGCGTGAAAATAACTACATCTGGTCGTTCTCGATTGATGAGTTTTAACATACGACGCTTTAACATCCAAGCCAAAGCAGTCTGTACGGCACTCCCTTTCTTATCTCCTTGTGATAGACGATAAATAACATCATATAACATAGGAAATACGTCAATCATTTTTATATATGTTTCTTTTAATAAATTATCAAACGAAAAGCTATTTGTATCTAAAAAGTCTACATGGGTAATAATAGCATCTGGGTTTTTGGCTGCCCAATACTCTTCAATCGCCCGTGCCGCTTGTGTATGCCCCGTGCCAATAGAAGCCGATACAATGAGTATACGTTCCTTCTTGCTCATGATTGTCTCCTTCCCTGTCGTCTTATTATATCACATTTTACAATCTAACAAGCAGGAACACTTCGTATTTTTGCATAGAAAAAGAGACCCTCTGCAAGCCTGATAGCGACGGCCGTAGCCGTCTATACCATCAAAGGCACACAGTGCGGTCTCTTTTGAGTTCCTAACAAAATTATTTTTTGCGAGGTTTAACTTTAGTTGTAACATTAACTAATTCTTTTAACTGTTTACCAGCTTTGAATGCAGGGGATTTGGAAGCTGCAATCGTAATAGCTTTACCAGTTTGTGGGTTGCGGCCTTCACGAGCGGAACGTTCGCGAACTTCAAAAGTACCGAAACCAATTACTTGAACTTTTTCGCCTTTTGCCAATTCTTCAGCTACTGTGTCGAACACAGCTTTAACTGCTTTTTCAGCATCCTTTTTAGTTAATTCGGCTTTCTGAGCAACGCTTGCGATTAATTCTGTTTTATTCATGACAGAACCTCCTTAAAAAATAGAATGTATCCATTCATCAATAATGACTTGTAAGAGTATATCACGCTTTGCCAATCATTTCAATGAATGCTTTTGTTCAGACACCTTAGCCGAGTCCCAAAATGAGTCCAATTCATCAAGTGAAAACTCCTCCCATGATCGTCCGCTGTCTTTAACACAACGCTCCACATAAGAAAAACGACGACGGAACTTATTATTGGTGCGGTTTAGTGCATTTTCACCGCCTATTTTATACCATCTTAGAAGATTAATCAAGGAAAAAAGCACGTCTCCCCCCTCTAATTCTGCATTTTCATAATCACCGAGGGCTACGGCTTCCTTAAATTCAGCAATTTCTTCCTCAAATTTTGCCCAAACAGGAGGCTCAGAATCCCAGTCAAAACCTACCTTCGCAGCCTTTTCTTGTAATTTTTGAGCCCCTAATAGAGCAGGTAATCCTTTCGATACACCAGCCAATAAATTTTTTTTACGATGACCTGGCTCTTGAGCCTTCAAAGCCTCCCAATTTAGCTGAGTAGTACCTATCTCTTCCACATTTGCTTGATTAAATACATGAGGATGGCGACGAATCATTTTTGCGCTAATGTCATCAATTACATCTTGTACCGTAAATAAGCCCTGCTCTTCCGCCAAACGAGCATGAAATACAATTTGTAATAATACATCGCCCAATTCTTCTCGTAAATTTGCCATATCTTGATTATCAATCGCTTCTAACACTTCATAGACTTCTTCTAATAAATACCGTCGTAAAGTACTATGGGTTTGTAAGCGATCCCATGGGCAACCATTAGGTGCTCGTAATGCAGCCACAACCTCCACGAGCGGATTCAAATCAAACGAGGAAGTCGCCACTCCATCAGATTGCGATTGGGAACGCTGTAATGGCTTAATAAATAACCACTGAACAATATTATCTAATGAGGCTTCTTGGTCCATAATATATGTTTTGCCAATTGTTACTAATTGACCAAGTGTTACCTCTTTTGGTCCTACTAATTGCTCTGTTTCAGTAATACCCGTTAATAAAAAGGTCGTCGACTCCTCAAATCGCCCCGTTAAAGCTTCTAAAATGCGTTCTAAGGCCGTTTTATCTCCCTTCACATCTGTTACTACTAAAACGCCAGTTAAATCGAAAGGAACATAATCTATTTGAGCTGTAGAAATAGTAAATACCCCACAAGTCTCATCGAGCTGTAAATCCGATATAACTCGGCTAACTACTGTTAATGACATAGGTCCTCCTTACTCACTTTTTGCGGCTCTTCTTTGTTGTAACCGCTTGCCAATAAACGGCATGGCACACCATTCTTCCTCTTTAACTGCCTTACTAATAATTAAACCAGCACCATATACAACAACAGCCACTATAATCGCCCCAATAACCGCTAAATTACCGCCTATTAGCGAACTTAAAAAGGCGTAGGTAATAACAGTAGCACCACCCATAGCAAAGGCGGCAAAAGAGATTTTACCAAGTTCTAGCCATGGCACCTGATATTGGATGTATTTACGCACAAAAATCATATTTAATAAGGCGGCTAAGCCAAAATCTATATTTGTAGACCAAGCGGCCCCATTAATGCCCCATTCTGGTAAAGCTGTTAAATACCAGCTAAGAGGAATTTTGATAAGGGTACTAAAAAATAAATTAATCATAGGAATGGCCGTATGACCTAACCCTTGCAAAATGCCCGTACTAACTTGTTGTACCCCTAGCAAGAAAATACTCAAGCTCATTACGGCTATGGGACCACCTGCATGAGGTGTTGCATATAATAGTTCTGAAATAGGTGTAGCTAATACACAAAGACCTACAAATGCCGGCACTGTAATAAGAGTTGTTATTTTTAATGCCACATGACTTCGATTTTGAATCTCTAGCATATCTCGTTTAGTATAGGCTTCTGATATAGCTGGTACTAAACTGGCGGCTAAGGAAGTTGTCAAAATAATTGGCAAATTCACTAAAGATGTCGCCATCCCAGTTAAATACCCAAATAGAGTAGTCGCTTCTCTCATAGAATAACCTGCATCAATCAAGCGCTGTGGCACGACCCCTAAATCAATCCCCGATACGATAGGCATCATAATATTAGCCATAGACACAGGAATAGCCAAGACTAATAACCGTTTCATAATCTGCGAAGACGATTCAATCACTATATCAGGGGACTGCTTAGCTCTTAATTCAGCACGTAACCGACGTTGTCGATGGTAAAAATATAACAACACCAGTACGCCACCAACCACACCAGGAAAGGTTGCTAAGGTCGCGCCTGCCGCTGCCATAGGCAATCCATACGGTAATAAAAACAAAGCAAAGCCTACCATACAGGCAACCCGTAGAGACTGTTCCATCACTTGGGAAGCGCCCGTAGGTAACATATCTTGAAACCCTTGGAAATAGCCGCGCAGGCAACTTAAAATAGTGACGACAATAATAGCTGGCGCCAAAGCCATAAGCGCATAGCTACTCCGTGGATCAGTGAGCCACTCGGACTCTACGAGCCAAGGTACGGCTAAAAATAAAGCAATACTAAAAAAGGCACCTAAACCAAAGAGAACTGTAGCGGACACTCTAAATATTTTAGAGGCCCCTCGAATATCTTGATGAGCTAATTTATCAGCAATCATAATTGAAATAGCAACGGGCAAGCCTGCTGTGGCTAAGCTAACAATAATCTGATAAATCGGATAGGCCATTTGGTATAAGCCAATTCCTTCGCCACCTAAAATACGAGCTAATAATACTTTACTGAAGGCCCCAATAATTTTCACAATAATACCGGCTAAGGTAAGAATCATGGCTCCTTTTAAAAATCGATTCATTGGTTCCTCCTTATGTATCTGCTACTAATAAACTGGGGTCCCTCTTTTCCAGTTCCCCTAACAATCCTTCGGTCCGCCCCATTACATCAGCCTCACGTTCCAAAGTATACCGAAGCACATCATTTTTCATCTTCACATGTTGCCAAACCGCTGTACTTGGTAAGCCTGGATGCCAACCTGCCATACGCGAAATATCACCCCAATGGATGGTAATCATATTCTCTCGTACAATTAGACTTTTAATCCCTAATACACGCGCTCGTTCTTTAATGCGAGCTAATTTCAACAATCGTTCCACCGGTGCCGTAGGCGTGCCAAAACGGTCAATTAACTCGTCCGTAAATTCATCAAAGTCTTCTAATTTACGTATCTGTAATAAACGCTGATAAATTGTAATTTTACGAGCTGTATCATTAATGTATGCATCATCAATAAAAGCATCAATCCCTAAATCGATTGTCGGATCTATTTCTATCGTCTTTGTTACTGTCTTATGCTGAGCTTTAGCGATAGCTTCTTCTAGCATGAAACAATATAAAGCAAAGCCAACGGAAGCAATATTGCCATGCTGTTGAGAACCTAATAAATTGCCGGCACCACGAATTTCAAGATCGCGCATAGCTAACTTAAAGCCAGCCCCTAATTCAGTAAATTCTTCAATTGCCTTTAAACGCTTTTCCGCTGTTTCACTGAGCATTTTATCAGGACGATATAAGAAATACGCATATGCTCTACGCCGTGAACGGCCTACTCGACCGCGCATCTGATATAGTTGCGATAAGCCAAGTCGATCTGCATCATAGACGATTATCGTATTTGCGTTTGGAATATCTAGCCCTGTCTCAATAATACTAGTACAAAGTAATAAATCATAATGGCCTTCATAGAAATCCACCATAATCGCTTCCATCTCACTGCCAGCCATTTGACCATGGGCAATAGCAAAGCGAAGTTCTGGCATAGCTGCTTCTAAAAATTCGCCCATATGATCAATGGAAGCTACTCGATTATATACAAAATATACTTGACCACCACGCTGAATTTCACGTCGAATGGCTTCAGTAATCAACTTCATATCATATTCCACCACATAGGTTTGCACAGGCAAGCGATCTTCTGGTGGAGTATTAATAACACTCATTTCTCGAACCCCAACTAAAGACATATGCAAGGTGCGAGGGATTGGCGTAGCGCTCAATGTTAATACATCAATATTTTGTGCCCAACTCTTCCATTTTTCTTTCTGGGCTACACCAAAGCGTTGTTCTTCATCAACAACTAGTAAGCCTAAATCTTTAAATGTAACCTTTTTATTTAATAAGGCATGCGTACCAATCAGTACATCCACATCTTTACTGGCTACTCGTTTTATAATATCTCTTTTTTCAGCTGCTGAACGGAAACGATTTAATACTTCAACTTGTACCCCAAATGCTCCTAAACGGTCTGTAAAAGTCTGGAAATGCTGTTGCGCCAACACAGTAGTAGGTACTAACACGGCCACTTGTTTACCACTTTTAACGGCTTTAAAAATAGCCCGCATAGCCACTTCAGTCTTACCAAAACCTACATCGCCACAAAGTAAACGGTCCATAGGATGTGGTTGCTCCATAGAGGTTTTAATTTCTTTACTAGCTTGTAACTGATCTTCTGTTTCTTCATAGGGAAAAGCTTCTTCAAACTCAGCTTGAAAGGTATCATCTGGCTCAAAAGCAAAGCCATCAACGATTTCACGTTGGGCGTACAGTTCAACTAATTTTTCAGCTAAATCATCAATAGATTTTTGTGCCTTTTGACGAACTTTTCCCCATTCACGACCACCCATTTTATGAATCTTAGGCACATCGCCCTCGTTGCCAATATACTTTTGTAACTGGTCTAAATTATCAGCCGGTAAAAATAGTTTGTCCGTGCCAGCATAGGCAATCTCAATGTAATCCTTATGAATACCTTCCGTTTCAATTGTTTTTAACCCAATATACTTACCAATCCCATGAAGTGCATGTACCACATAGTCACCAGGTGTTAAATCAGTAAAGTAAGTAATTTCTTGGCCTTTAGGTACTTTTTTGCGTAATTTGCGCTTCTGCTGCCCCAAAATATTACCTTCTGTAACTACTACTAAATTACATAAAGGTAATTCAAAACCTTCCGATAAAAGCCCGCTCACAATTAACACAGACGATCCTGTATAAGTTACTGCATCACCATGCTCATAGGAAATGTTTTCCTCCCGTAAAGCTCGTTCTAAGCCTTCTCTACGTTGCAAATTATTCATGACTAACGCCACTTGACGGCCCTGAGACAGCCATACTTGGATTTCATCTATCAATAATGGCATTTGTCGTTCAAAAGACATCATAGATTTGCTTTGTAAGCCAATTGTATCAAAACCTGGCAGTCCACTAATTCGTTGCTGTAAAAAATTAAAAGCCACTTCACAGCTACATTGATTCGTCTGCATAAATTCGGACCAAGTAAAATGGGCCTGACGATGCGTAGCATCTTCTTTTAAAAAGCCCTTTAAGGCATCTTGCAAACGATTTGGTTCATCATAAATTAGCAATGCCCCTTTACCATAACTTAGTAGAGATGCTTCTTCAGAAGAATTTGCTAAATGAAAAGGCATAACTGTCATACCTGTTACAGTTTCAATGGAGCGCTGCGTATCAATAGCAAAGGTACGAATTGTATCTATTTCATCATCAAAAAACTCAATACGATATGGATTGTCACTATTTACTGGAAAAATATCAATAATATCACCGCGAACGCTAAAATGACCACGTTGTTCCACCTGGTCTGTTCGCTCATAGCCTAAAGCCACTAATTTATCTAGTAACGCCATGCGCTCTACAATATCATTGGCCTGTAGTCGTATTACATGTTCTTTTAATTCTTCAGGTGTTAATAGTCGCTGCGTAGCTTCGTCAATCGTCGCCAAAACAACAACAGGTTCCTCGTGGAGCAAAGCACCTAAAGCCCTCATCTGCAAGCCTTGATTTTCTAAACTACGAGCCGCTGTAACAAAGGTTACTTTTTCTGTAATAGGAAAAGGCATAACTTCAACCTTTGGCAAGAAAAACGCTAAATCACGCTCCCATTGCTCCTTATGAGCCCTATCATGGACCAATATAATTGTAGGTCGTACCTGCTGATTAGTCGCCATAGCAGTGCTATATATAAAGGACTTTTGTGAGCTCCCTAAGCCTGAAATGACATGCTTACCAGTTCCTATTAGCATTTGCTCTGCTTCTTTATAGGCGGGATATTTATATAATAATTCTTGTAAAGCTGTCATGAACATCCCTCCATTGCTAACTCATCCTATATAACTTATCCTACATCTTATAATTTATTATCTAATAAATTTTCTTATTTTATCAAACGACAAAACGGGCTTTAGCAATGCCAAAGCCCTTTTTAATTCTTTACTTATAGTATCATACCACACTTAAATGTGCAATAAAAAAGAGCCCCTAAGGACTCATAGTGACTTAACTGGTGCGGGAGAAGGGACTTGAACCCCCACGCCCGAAGGCGCCAGATCCTAAGTCTGGTGCGTCTGCCAATTCCGCCACTCCCGCAACACAGTTATATTACCACATAACCAAGTGCATCGTCAATATATTTTTTTAATTTTATTAACAAAATTAAAAACCAAAAACGCTAAGAATACCCATCACAGTATCTTAGCGTTTCAGGTTAGGAGATGATGAAAATGTACGCCCATACATTATCATGACAATATATTAACACTTACGTGATAATACCAATGTAAAACCATGAGCTGTATAGGTTTCATCATATGCACGGTTAGAATTAAGCCAATAAAAAAGCCTTTTCCGACACATGCGAAAAAGGATCTATAATTCTCCTCCCTATCGCTCGTAGGTCAAATGGTGAATGATGAATAGGCAGTTCTCCTGACTTAGCTTCACCGCTCCTCTCGCCTTCCCAGTCTTACCCAGTGACTTAATGAGATTCGCTCAGCTTTACAGTGGCGGGACCGTGTCGGATTTACACCGACTTCTCTATTATGCATGTCTGCACCTATTCCCAACTATGTATTTTATTGATTGTTTACTTTCTACATACGTATAGTAACATGATTTCTATAGATTGTCAATATGAATGAAAATATGTAGTCTAATGCTTAGAAATACTCTTACTATGTTAGTTAAAACTGATATATATGTATCCTTTTCGACTCCCTATCATGCTACGCTTCGTTTCACTTGCTTCACAAGAAAGTGATGCAATACAATTTGCGCGTCGCACTTAGTACATATTAAATACGTCCGTTCGGATGCTGTGGATTTCTCGAAGAGAAATCTTACGCCCCGAACTATGCGATTCGCAATAATTTATGCGTCGCTTTGCTCCTATAAATTATGCTCTCTGCATACCAGGACCGCTTCTATTATGCCACTACCTATTGAGATACTTCTACTAACATCCCTTCTTGGAAGCGCCCAGACAGATTGTTACTCATTAGATTAACAAAAATAAGAGGCCTTGTCTTTCGACACGACCTCTTATTTTCATTAATCAGCGACTACCTATCCTCCCAGGCCGCTTCCAGCCAAGTACTTT